>JARRLI010000232.1:0-3174 GCA_037387145.1 Robiginitalea sp.
GGGCACAAGACTGTCCGGGATGATATCGGGACTGCTTTTGCTTAGCATCCTGCTTGCCCTTGGGCCGGTAGCTTCCCAAATTCCTGCAGCTGTCCTGGCCGGGATACTGATTACCGTTGGTATTAAAGTCATGGATTATAAAGGCCTGAAGGCCATCCCAAGTCTTCCGAAGGATATTCGGATCGGCCCAATACCACTGAGTTCCGAAGTGCTTATCATGCTGGTGGTTATGATCCTCTCCACCTTCTGGAACCTGGTATACGCCGTGGGCATAGGCCTTATAATTGCCTCCCTGATGTTTATGAAGAAAATTGGCGATCTAACGGCGAAGCGGTCGGAGGTGCGTTCCCTGGTCCGGGAGAAAGCCTGGTCAGACGAACAAAACTTTCCAAAACAACTTAAGGAAGAGGTTTTTATTAAGCATATAAAAGGCCCCTTGTTTTTTGGGACAACCGCAGATTTTCAGCAATTGTCCAAACAAATACCAAAGACGGCAAGCACAGTGATCATTCGCCTTGGGAGGATGCAATACATGGATCAGACGGGGCTGTATGCCATGGAGGAAGTGCTGCAGGAACTCATTGCCCACGATATAACCGTGCTGTTCGTAGATGTGCTCGAACAACCGCGGTACCTAATGGAGCGTATAGACATTATCCCAGACCTGATCGCCGAGGATCAAATCTTTGAGGATTTCCAATCTTGCATAGATTGGATCCGTGCCAATGTACCCGATGAAGTTCCCTAAGTTGAAAGAATTCAATGTTCCTTTCAAACTATGAAAAATAGTACATTTGTGCTTTCTCAGGCCGCCTTCACCTGAAGGAGTCCTGCATAAACTGCCAGGGATGATTGACGATCTTAAAAAGCACATAGAAGAAGTACAGGCCTTTACTGCGGACGATATGCAGGGTATCGATGCCTTCCGGATCAAATATCTGGGAAAGAAGGGGCTGCTCAACGATTTCTTCAAAGCCCTGAAGGACATCCCAAAGGAGGAGAAGCGGGATTTCGGTCAAAAGGTGAATGAACTTAAAGTAGCTGCCACCGAAAGAGTTCAGTTCCTCAAAGAGCAACTACAACGCCAGAAATCAACGGAGCTTCAGTACGGGGACCTTACCCGCCCTGGGGAGCCCATGGAATTGGGAGCCCGGCATCCTGTATCCCTGGTACGAAACCGCATCATTGATATTTTCTCACGAATCGGTTTCACGGTTTCCGAAGGGCCGGAAATTGAGGATGACTGGCATAATTTCACAGCCCTCAACCTTCCGGAATACCACCCGGCAAGGGACATGCAGGATACGTTTTTTATACAGACAGATCCGGATCTCCTGCTTCGTACCCATACTTCATCTGTTCAGGTCCGATACATGGAGAACAACCAACCTCCGATCCGGACGATTTCCCCGGGAAGGGTATACAGAAATGAAGCTATTTCAGCCAGGTCCCATTGTTTCTTTCATCAGGTAGAAGGGTTATACATAGATAAGGGTGTTTCATTTGCAGACCTGAAGCAAACCCTTCAGTATTTCACAACGGCCATGTTCGGGAAATCCAGGATAAGGTTGCGCCCATCCTATTTTCCATTTACAGAACCCAGTGCAGAGGTAGATGTATACTGGGGGCTGGAAACGGAAACCGATTACCGCATGACCAAGGGTACCGGCTGGCTTGAAATCATGGGGTGTGGGATGGTAGATCCCAATGTCCTTAAAAATTGTGGGATTGACCCTGAGGAATATACCGGATTTGCCTTTGGCATGGGTATTGACCGAATAGCTCTGCTGCAATATCAGATTTCGGATATCCGCCTGCTCAGCGAAAACGATCTTCGCTTCCTGAAACAATTCAAAAGCGTTTACTAAAACTATCTAAGAGGAAAACCCTTGCCTGCCCACCAGGGATGCAGTTCGATCACAAGGCGGCCAGCCTTTACCATCGGATCGAGATTCGCCAGGCTGTCAGCCATTTCGAGGGTTGGCGTATTATAAATGGTAATCCCCCTGATCTCGCCGTCATCCCCGAATGGTCCTGAAATATCTGCATATCCTTCTTCGTACATACGGGCGAGGTGTGCCAGGTGCAGCACCTGCAAGCTGTCTGCCTCTTCCTTTGATTGCGACCGGCTGGGGCCACTTTTTAAAAAAGCAATGAAGTACTGCTGCATCAGGACGGTGTCACCAGATTTTTCATCCACATAATCAAACGTCTGATAGCCTTCTTCGGAGAGCTTTTCCCGCAACTCCGATATGGAAGGCGAATGCGTCTCCTCGGTGATGATGACCTCTTCCGGTGCACTTGTTGAATCCCTCTTACAGGAGATATAACAGGTAAATCCCAGGATCATTGCTATGAAAAAGGCTCTTCCTTCCATGTGGTATACGGATTTTGACTCAATTGTGAATTGTAGTATTTTGGTTCGCCCGTTACTTCAGTGCCAAGCCAAGAAGGTCGTATAAACGATTCATCTGCCTCCTGCAACTCCACTTCCGCAAGGATCAGCCCCTGATTGGAACCCTGGAATTCATCCACTTCAAAGGTGTGATCGCCAACGAGAATCTGAAACCTGATTTTTTCAACCAAAGTGCGTATGCACAGGCGCAATAACTGCTCGGCTTCCTGTCTGGGAATATCATATTCCCATTCCTGGCGGGAAGTCCCCTCGCCGAATGTCCTCCCCTTTATGGTTAAAAATCCTTGATTTCCTATACAGCGTATCCGAACCGTGCGGTCCGGATCAGCAGACAGGAACCCCTGGATAATATGAATCCGGGAACTAGCCTCCTTTCTGTATCCAAAATCCCTTACCAGGAATTTCCGTTCAATTTCAATCATACATTTCCTGTTTCGAAGACCCTTGAAGGCAGGCTGCTCTCTAGGGACACAACTCGCTGTCCAAGTAATTTTCCCAGAAGTTTTGACCTGATTATTTCAACTAAATATACCTTATATTTCATCACATGCATACTAGATTCACTTTAAATGAATTACAAATGCGTGCGCTTTGGTTTGACTGAACCGGGTTGCCCCAAGAGCCGGCCCAAGGGAATGCCGTTCAGGTTTTGCTGGAAACAACAAATTAAAAACCTCAACCATATTGGGCTAAATATTAATCATTTAACTCTATAATTTCCAAAAAACACCCGGCAGGGCCTTCAACAGGTCGCGTAA
>JARRLI010000233.1:0-3171 GCA_037387145.1 Robiginitalea sp.
TACCTGCAGGGAATGGTTGAATGTGCCTGGTGCCTTGTTTGAGAGCTCCTTTAGCAGTTTCGAGTTTGTATCGGAAAGTTCCAGAAGGGAGACGTCCGAAACCATGCCGAACATCTTTTCATAGATATAAATCAGGGGCTGGGCAAACAGTGTTATCATTCCGTTGAGCAGGAAAAACCCGAAATTCACCCAGATCACATTCTCCAGATTACCTTCATGAATTATATGGAAGGCAAAATAGCCAACGATATAAACCATGGTGATCTGACCCACTGAGATGAACAGATTGGCCCGCTTATAAAGTTCTGATATCGTGAGAATTGTGACGATCCCAGCCACGATTTGAAGGAAGATATATTCAAAGCTGTTGGGTACTACAAACCCAAGTATCAATACAGTAAGCACGTGAACGAATAGCCCAAGACGGGCATCGAAGAAGGTCTTAAGCAACAGGGGAAGGATACAGAGCGGGACCACGTATACCAGGCCGGCATCGTACTTGACCACCAGGGTGGTCAGAAATACCATTACCAGGATATTGAAAAAAATAAAGGTAACATTGATATTGTTCCTGTAAACAGACGGTCGGTACTTCTTCAGAAACAGCATCAGCATCATAAGCACCAATGCGACCAGTATCGTATATCCGGCCAGAATGAAATACTCGTTATTGGCCGTCCAGAGCTCGGATTCATACTCCCCTCTCAGGGATTCAAGGATGTTGTAGTTTTCAGCCTCCACAACCTCCCCTTTGGCGATGATGAGTTCCCCCTGGGCTACATTTCCACGGGTCACTGAAATATTGTCAAGCCGGTTCTGAATTTCCTTTTGGGTCAGGCCTTCATCCAGGCTCACGTTGGGTCGGAGCACTCTGCTGAGCAGGGAAGTGTATTTTTGTGCGTAGGCTTCCAATGCGCGTTCTTCAGCCATTGCGATGATCAAAGGCTGCAGGGTACCCTCACCGTGGAGCAGATTTGAAGACAATCGCCTGGCTTCATTGTTGCGGACCAGGTAAATCTCCATGCCGGATGGGCGGGAATCTTCGGTAAGCAACCCTGTGTTGTATATGCTGTCAAGCATCTGACGACCCGTTCTTCGCAGTAGGTTCCACAGCCTACGGGAAAATTCTGCCTCCGGAAACTCTCCGGGAAATTGAGTGGAGAAGTCATCATAGGCCTCCTGGGCTAGTTTCGTGTCAAAACGGTAGTATGGGATCTGATTATCTTCAATTTCCCTCCGTTCCGCTTCCAGATCTTCAGCGGTCTTGCGGATGGAAAAATCAAAGGGAGCATACAGGTTCTCATATTGCCAAGGTTTGCCTTTCTGGAATTCGTATTTGTACTGCCCACCCTTTGGAAAGAAAAATACAATACAGGCTACTGTCAGCAAATACAGGATAATCTTGTATATGACCGATTGTGAACGGTAGAAGGAATCCAGGGTCTTGGACATGGCTTCGGGTCTTGGGATCAAAAATAGGAAAATCCAGGGCTTTTGAAGCAGCGGTCTGCACCTAACAGTTTTAATTTAGTATTTTCGTGCCATAAATTACACGTATATGAAAGAGGTTGTAATCGTATCTGCAGTGCGGACCCCCATAGGCAGTTTCCTTGGCGCCCTATCTTCGGTTCCTGCCCCGGATCTGGGGGCTGCAGCCATTCGGGGAGCTCTGGAAAAAATCAACCTGCCCCCCTCCCAGGTGGAGGAAGTTCTGATGGGACATGTAGTACAGGCAGGTGCCGGACAAGCCCCTGCAAGACAGGCTGCTATCAAGGCCGGTATTCCCGACACTGTTCCCTGTACCACGGTCAATAAAGTTTGTGCTTCGGGCATGAAGGCAGTTATGCAGGCCTCGCAGGCTATTGCCCTTGGGGAACATGATATTATGGTTGCCGGTGGAATGGAGAACATGAGTCTGATCCCCCATTACATCCACCTGCGCAATGGAAAGAAATTTGGTCCGGCCACCCTGGAGGATGGTATGCAGAAGGACGGCCTTGTGGATGCCTATGACAAACACGCAATGGGTGTATGTGCGGATGCCTGTGCTGAGGAATACAATTTCAGCCGGGAAGATCAGGATGCTTTTGCCATCCAGTCCTATGAACGATCAGCAGCAGCATGGAAGAAGGGGCTTTTCGCTGATGAGGTCATACCGGTGGAGGTACCCCAGCGCCGGGGCGAGCCCCTGGTAGTCTCGGAAGATGAGGAGTTTAAGAATGTCAAAATGGAGAAGATAACCCAGCTTCGGCCAGCCTTTACTAAAGAGGGAACCGTAACAGCCGCGAATGCCTCCACTATAAATGACGGGGCCGCTGCCCTGGTCCTGATGAGCGCTGAAAAAGCGCAAGAGATGGGTCTGGAACCATTGGCAAGGATACGTTCCCAGGCCGATGCAGCCCATGAACCCAAATGGTTTACTACAGCGCCCGCCAAAGCACTCCCCATAGCTCTTCAAAAAGCAGGTGTTACCCTTGATGAGATCGATTATTTCGAGTTTAATGAAGCATTCAGCGTCGTTGGTTTAGCGAACATAAAATTGCTGGGGCTGACGGATAAGAATGTCAATGTAAACGGAGGAGCTGTTTCCCTCGGACACCCACTGGGGTGTTCAGGTGCACGCATTCTTGTAACCCTGATCCACATCCTGAGACAACACAATGCCAAACTTGGGGCAGCTGCCATTTGCAATGGAGGTGGCGGAGCCTCTGCCATGGTAATCGAAAGATCTTAACTCACGCCCCCAAAGCGAATGCAATTCGGTATATGTTCCCTGAGCATTGTTCCTGTATACGAAAGCCCGGATGAGGCTTCCGATATGGTGATCCAACTGCTGTATGGGGAGGTTTTCAAGGTGCTTGAATCCAGAAAGCACTGGTCCCGGATCCGAAGTCATTTGGACCAGTCCGAAGGCTGGATCAGAAATACGCAGTTACAGAAAATAGGAGAGGCGGAATACCGGGAACTGGCGGATGCCATTGCCGATGGATGTGCCGCTGACCTGATTTCGCATATAACCACTGAAGAAGGCTTGCTGCTTCCCGTCCCCCTTGGGGCAAGTGTAGCAGGAGCCCGGCTGCTTAGCCATCAGCATGAAGGAGATATATTTCCTTCTCAAATGAAAAAGGAAGACATGGTCCAGACGGCTCTGATGTTTCTGAACAGTCCGGA
>JARRLI010000234.1:0-3169 GCA_037387145.1 Robiginitalea sp.
TTCCACCTCCAACTGATCAACAGGTGCAAAATGTCCGACTCCTGCGTTTGCTACCACCACATCCAATCGCCCCCATCGATCCAGTATTTTCTGAACCGCGGCCTTCTCATCGGCTATATTACAGACATCCGAAACCAGGGACAACACATTGGTTTCCCCCAGTCGCTTCGAAGCCTTTTCCAGATCTTGTTTATTCCGGCCGCTTATGGCGACTCTCATTCCCTGTTTCAGCAGGGTTTCCGCCACACCATAACCAATGCCTTTGGAACCTCCGGTGATGTATGAAACCTTTCCCTTTAAATCCCTCATGTATTCAGTCTTTCTATTAGTCTGTCTGAAACTACGAAATATCCCGAACATAGATCCGGCTTTTTGTCTGCCCAGAAAATACTGCCTCTATTTTGAATGTTCCGGAAAATGTCTTTATTTTTGCGGTCTAGTTCACGGGGGATTAGCTCAGCTGGCTAGAGCGCTTGCATGGCATGCAAGAGGTCACCGGTTCGACTCCGGTATTCTCCACGATCACTCGTAATTTTTATTGCGTGAATTAGATAAAGAAAAACCACCAAGTTTACTTGAGTGGTTTTTTTGTTCTAATGAACCAATACCGCCAGGTATTGAACAGCAATGAAAATTGCATTTGCAAGACTGGAGTTCAGCGGTGCAGAAAAGCTAATCCGTTTCAAACCAGCTCTTTGAAGTTAATTGTGAAGTTTTTTGTTTCCTTAGGCTCAGGTTGCGGAAAGCCGCTATGAAAGTTTCGGGAGGAAAAATTATTAATACTAAATAGGGGCCCTCCCCCCCAACAAAAAATTACGTTGGAACCCTGCAACAACCCAGCGTTCAGGAAATTTCTATCCAAACCGAAACCCGGCCTAGTATTTTTTCACGCTCAACACCAATACAGGGATCCGCACTGAGAATTCGCTTTTAGGAATACGGTTCTTTTCCCATAGCGTAGAGAAAAAACCTCGTTTCCGGCGAAACACACACAGCAGATCAGGTTTGTGTGCCTGTAGGTGCTCCAGCACACCCAGATAGGAGCTGGCGTGTTCAGCCATGGTTACCTGGCAGCTGATATCCATCAACGCCGTGTTGATCTTCAAGTCATCATCCGTATATCCCGGAGTCTTAACCAAGAGCAGGCTTATTTTTGATTTAAACTTGTTTTGGATGGCAATCAATGGCTTCAGGATGCGCTTGCGCTTAAGGATCCCTGATTTAAAGGCGGTCAGAACATTCTTGTATGGAGTGAACTGTACTCCCCTGGGCACTATCAGGGTTGGTATATCTGTGCGCTTTATAATACGGCCGGAGGTACTGCCCAGGTAGAGTTCATCGTCCACTTCAACACTCCTGGGAGAAATAATGATCAAATCGATTCCCAATTCACGGTCGAGATCCTTCAGTCCGTCCACCAGATCCCCTGAATAGGTAGCTGCCTTTATATTGACGGACCCCTGGTCTATCTTGTCGATCAAATCCCGGATCCGGTCCTTGCTGCTTTCTACAACCTTTTCCTTGATATTGGAGAGGTCACCGGCCCTTGGACTCACATTTAGTACCTCCATGACATAAATCGCGGCATTGAACTGGGATGCAAAATGTACAGCATACTGAAGCGTATGATGGCCTTCAGGTGAATTTCCTATGGGGACCAGTATGTTTTTCATGAGAACCTTATTAGGATTAATATTCTAAATTTACGATAAAAACGAGAATCGTGATCCGCCCTGCAAAATTAACGGATCTCCCCGAGATAATGGACCTTACCAAGGCTTGTGCTGCGCATTTATGCGAGCAGGGAATCTATCAGTGGAATGAAAAATATCCCTCCCGTGAAGCCTTTGTTACGGACCTTGAAAGGGATGAGTTGTGGGTTCTTGATCTCGGACAGGGACCTGTCGGTACGCTGGTCCTCTCGCAGTATATGGATGAAGAATACAAATCAGTACGATGGAATAGTCCGGACATCAATAACCGCTATGTTCACAGGTTAGCGGTTCACCCTATTCACCAGGGTAAGGGTTTTGCCCGAAACCTAATGGATTTTGCTGAAACAAAGGCCCGGGAAGAAGGAGCTGCCTCCATACGCCTGGATACTTTCAGCAAAAACCCAAAGAACCAGCGATTCTATGAAACCCGCGGATACAGGCGTCTGAGTTCCGTTTACTTCCCAAAACAAAGCATCCACCCTTTTTATTGTTACGAGCTCCTCTTATATTCGTCAGGTGAACCCGGTGCTCAGCAGAAAAAATATTAACCGGCTTGCTATTCCAGCCGTAGTGGCTGGAATTGCCGAGCCCGTACTGAGTATAACAGATACTGCCATTGTCGGCAATATTTCTGAAAATGGGATTGAATCCCTGGCGGCCGTGGGGATCGTCGGTTCTTTTCTCAGTATGCTTATCTGGATCCTCGGACAGACCCGGTCTGCCATTTCTGCCATCATCGCACAGTACTACGGGGCAGGCAGGATTCAGGAAATCACCTCGTTGCCTGCACAGGCCATCAGCCTGAATATAGGGATCAGTATCCTTATCCTGCTGGTTTCGCTTCCCTTCAGCCGTGAGATCTTCCAACTCCTGAATGCATCCGGTAAAGTCCTGGAATTCTGTATTTCCTATTATGGGATTCGGGTTTGGGGATTTCCGCTTACCCTGTTGGTCTTTGCCATTATGGGCATCTTTCAGGGATTACAGAACACGGTTTGGCCGATGCTTATTGCCATTACCGGGGCGAGCCTGAATATTGTACTGGACCTGATTCTGGTGTACGGTATAGAGGGTTGGATCTCCCCTATGAATCTGGAAGGAGCTGCCTGGGCCAGCCTGATATCCCAGGGGGTGATGGCGGTTCTTGCTCTGTGGTTATTAGTTACCCAGACTTCTGTGCGCCTCATTCCCAGGTGGCCCCTGCACCCGGAACTAAAGCGTCTGATCGGCATGGCGCTCAATCTTTTCATACGGACCCTTTCTCTCAATGCAGCACTGCTATTTGCTGTTAGGGAAGCCACATCTCTTGGAGACGCCTATATCGGAGCACATACCATAGCGGTAAATCTAGGGCTGTTTGCAGCCTTTTTTCTCGACGGATATTCCGCTGCCGGGAAAATACTTGGAGGGCGATTTCTGGGTGCGCGGGATTATGATAGTTTGTGGCTGCTTGC
>JARRLI010000235.1:0-3163 GCA_037387145.1 Robiginitalea sp.
GTCAAAGGTACGATATACCAGTCCAGAAGTTGGCACATTGTCTACATACTTGCTGCCCCAGCCGTTTGCTAGATGGGTCAGTGCATTGTTATGACCAAAGAGCATTACTTTGTCCAGAGAGTTGTCCAGACCGTGTACAAAAGAACGGACTGCACCCCCTGAAAAGTCATATAACTCCCCGGAAACCTTCAACTTTTCATGGGAAATGGACAATTCCCTCATCAGTATTATACAGGTATGCAATGCTCTGTTGGCAGGGCTGGAAAATATCGCCTGTACGTCCCGGACCTCAGCGGCCGCAGCCGCAGCTACTTTATGGGCATCCCGAATTCCCCGTTGTTTCAAAGGGCGGTCCGCATCCCGCACATCGTAGTCCCAGGAAGACTTGCCATGCCGTACCAGGATCAATTCCTTCATAGATTAATAATTGGTTATGGTTGTTACTCATTGGGTTGTTTAATGTATTGGGGCCGCATCAGGGGGCTAAACGTTCCATTTTCCAGTCCCAGTCATCCTGAAGGGTATACCGAATCCGGTCGTGTAATCGATTAGGCCTTCCCTGCCAGAACTCAAGGGAATAGGGGCGCACCAGATAGCCTCCCCAATATTCAGGTCTGGGGATTTCCCTGCCCTGATACTTTTTTTCTAGCTCTTTGAGGCCTTCTTCAAGAAATTCCCTGGAAGGAACTACATCGCTCTGGCGCGAAACGATTGCGCCCAGCTTGCTTCCTTCAGGCCTTGATTCAAAATACCCGTCGGAGAGATTATCCGCAAGGTGTTCTGCCTCTCCCTTGATGATCACCTGTCGCTCCAGGTGAGGCCAAAAGAAGGAAAGGCATACCCTGGGATCCGCATCAATTGCTTTTCCCTTCTCACTCTCATAATTGGAGTAAAATACAAAACCTTCTGCAGTGAATCGCTTGAGCAATACTACCCGGCTCTTGGGAAATCCGTCCAGGCCTTTGGTAGCCACGGTCATGGCATTGTGCTCGTCTGTACTGTCACTGGCCTCAATTTCATAAAACCAGTGTTGGAAAAGCTCCATAGGATTTTCGGGCACTGCTGATTCCAGCAGTTGTTCCTTTTGGTAAATCTTCCTGTATTTTCCGAGGTCTTCGTGCATACGGTTGAGTCGTCCTACAAAATTGTCATAAAGATACGGAACCTCAAAAATAATCAGGATATCTTACCGCTGAGATAATCCATTTACCATTCGAATACCTTCCCATCGGCGGCCAGCTCCACACGGGGGAAAACTCTATGGGCTTCCTCCCGGAATCGCTCTAGCTCCTTATAGCGTGTGGAAAAATGCCCAAGGATAAGCTGGCCTACCTCGGCCTGCAGGGCCATTTGGGCTGCCTCGCGCGCGGTGGAATGCCCGGTTTTTGCTGCCAGGGCTGCATGCGACTCCAGGAAGGTCGCCTCGTGATACAGGGTATCCACGCCCTGTATCAGGGGTGCCAGGGCTGACATGAATGCAGTATCGCTGCAGTAGGCATATTTTTTTGCGGGAGGCGGGGGCAGGGTCAAGAGTTTATTTGGGATTATTCTTCCGCTGGGATCCGGAACGTCTTTCCCAAGTTTGATCTTGCGGTAATACGCCCGGTCAATTCCATATTTACGGACCTCTTCCAAATGCAGCTTGTACTGTCCTTCACTCAGTTCAAAGAGGAAACCATTGGTATATATCCGGTGGTCCAGGGGAAGAGTGGTCACGGTCAGCTCCCCATCCTCAAAGAGGGTTTGGGGGGTGTCGGCGGTCAATTCGTGAAAATGCAGCGGATAGGATGTCCAGGAATCCCCGAGCTTCAACAAGAGTGTTATAGCGTCCTTAATACCCTTTGGGCCATAAATATGAAGGGGGGTTTCACGCCCAAGAAGACGAAAAGTGGAAATCAACCCCGGGAGCCCGAAGAAATGGTCACCATGCAGGTGAGAAATAAATATATGGTCTATCCGGCTGAACCTAACCCGGTATCTTCGCAATTGCATCTGGGTACCTTCCCCACAGTCGATCAACATCAGGTGCCTGCCTGCCTGCAATACTTGTGAACTGGGGTGGGTCAGGTAACGGGGAGTGGCGGCATGGCAGCCCAGGATTTGTAATTTCATGACCCGGTTGTTGCCCATCAACTATAGATCCAGGTCTCTTTCTATCTCCTCCATTTCAATGATATCCCTGGCCTCCTGGAGGGAAGGAACCAGGTTCATTTCATCCGGAATATCCTCATAAGAGACGGTATCGCTCACCAGCACAAAAGATTTTCCCTTCCCCCGGTGTGTGTTTGAAAGATTGAGAAAACCGAGGATATCACCTGCCGAAAGCTCCCCAAAAGAAAACAGATTTATGATCAAATGGTCATTCTGAACCCGGGGGTATTCCTTTTTCAATTTGTCCATAAAGGCAGGAAGGGAAATGTCTTCCTGGAATACTATGGTGGTATTACCCTCTTTGTCAAAAATCATGGTGTACTATTTAATTTTCGAAGCCAGGAGATAGATCACGGCCATTCGTATGGCCACTCCGTTTTCGACCTGGTTAAGGATAATGGACTGGGAAGAATCGGCTACGTCGCTTGTAATTTCAACACCGCGGTTTATCGGGCCCGGGTGCATGATTATGATTTCTTTGTCAAGGCTCTCCAGGAGGGTTTTGTTTATACCAAATTGCCTGGCATATTCCCTTGTAGTCGGAAAATAACTCATATCCATGCGTTCATTCTGGACCCGCAGCATATTGGCAACGTCACACCATTGCAACGCTTTGCGCAAATCGGGCTCTACCTGTACCCCAAGGGATTCCACATATTTAGGGATCAGTGTTTTAGGTCCGCATACTTTGACTTCGGCTCCAAGCATTTTCAAAGCAAAAATATTGGAAAGCGCAACCCTTGAATGCAGTATATCACCCACAATGACCACCTTCTTCCCCCCTACCTCACCAAGGCGTTCCCGAATCGAATAGGTATCCAATAAAGCCTGAGTAGGGTGTTCGTGAGCCCCATCCCCTGCGTTTACAATGGAAGAGGTTACATGGCGTGAAAGAAAAATCCCGGCCCCCGGATTTGGACGGCGCATGACCACCATATCCACCTTCATGGACAGGATGTTATTCACCGTATCGATCAGCGTCTCCCCCTTGCGGACAGAGGACTGGGAAGCC
>JARRLI010000236.1:0-3160 GCA_037387145.1 Robiginitalea sp.
GGAAGGAAACGACTTCCTTATTCACCTTCTCGATCATGTTCTTGAAGAGTTCGAAGGCTTCGAACTTATAGATAAGCAAGGGATCCTTCTGCTCATGCACTGCCAGCTGTACAGACTGCTTTAGCTCATCCATCTTTCGCAGGTGTGTCTTCCATGAGTCATCGATGATCGCCAGGGTAATGTTCTTTTCGAAATCAGTGATCAGTTGCTTCCCCTGGGTTTCATAAGCCGTTTTCAGGTCGGTAACTACGTTCAGGGTCTTGATGCCATCTGTGAAGGGTACCACGATGCGCTCAAATTTGTTGGTATTGTCCTCATGGACCTTTTTGATCACAGGAAAGGCCGTTGAGGCTGAACGTTCCATTTTATCCTGGTAGTGGGAATAGGAAGCGCTGTAGACTTTCTGGGCAATATCCTGAAAGGTGAGTTTTCCAAATTCCTCCTCGTTTACCGGGGCAGTGATGGAAAAGTATTTGATCAGTTCAAATTCAAAATTCTTGAAATCGCTGGCGAGTTTATTCGTCTCGGAAACCACCTCACAGGTATCGTAGATCATATTGGCGATATCGACCTTAAGGCGGTCTCCCTGAAGGGCGTGACGTCTTCTCTTATAAACAACCTCCCGCTGGGCGTTCATAACATCGTCGTACTCCAGCAGGCGTTTCCGGATCCCAAAGTTATTCTCCTCTACCTTTTTCTGGGCCCTTTCTATGGATTTGGTCATCATGCTGTGCTGTATGACCTCTCCTTCTTTAAGACCCATGCGGTCCATCATTTTGGCAACCCGTTCTGACCCGAATAACCGCATCAGATTGTCTTCAAGTGACACATAGAATTGTGAGCTGCCCGGATCTCCCTGACGTCCTGCCCGTCCGCGGAGCTGTCGGTCAACCCTCCTTGAATCGTGTCGTTCCGTACCGACAATGGCGAGTCCCCCTGCGTTTTTAACATCCTCTGAAAGCTTGATATCGGTACCCCTGCCTGCCATGTTGGTAGCAATGGTAACCACACCGGAGTCTCCAGCTTCAGCCACAATATCCGCCTCCTTTTTGTGCAGCTTGGCATTGAGGACATTGTGGGGGATTTTCCGAAGATTCAGCATTCGGGATAGCAATTCGGAGACCTCCACTGAGGTGGTCCCGATGAGCATAGGTCGCCCTGCATTCGAGAGCTGGGTGACCTCATCTATAATTGCGTTGTATTTCTCCCGCTTGGTCTTGAAGATCAGATCGTTTCTGTCATCCCTCGCAATCGGTCGGTTGGTAGGTATTTCAACCACGTCCAATTGGTAGATCTCCCAGAATTCACCAGCCTCGGTAACTGCTGTACCTGTCATCCCGGCCAGTTTCTGGTACATCCTGAAGTAATTCTGCAGAGTAATGGTTGCAAAGGTCTGCGTCATGGCTTCGATCTTGACATTTTCCTTTGCCTCGATCGCCTGATGGAGACCATCGGAATACCTCCGGCCCTCCCTGCTACGGCCGGTCTGCTCATCCACTCTCTTAACCTTGTTTTCCATGACCACGTATTCCACATCTTTTTCAAAAAGGGCATATGCCTTCAGCAGTTGTGTCATCGTGTGGATTCGCTCACTTTTTACGGCAAAATCCTTGAAAAGTTCTTCTTTCAGCTTGGCTTCTTCCTCAATGTCCAGTTCCTTGTTCTCGATACGGGCGATTTCGCTGCCAATATCGGGCATGATAAAGAATTCACTGTCCTGGTCCCCGGATATATAGGCAATCCCCTTGTCGGTGAGTTCGATTTGATTGTTTTTCTCGTCGATTACAAAGAGCAGCTCGGCATCCACTTTGGGCATCTCCCTGTTGTTGTCCTGCATGTAGAAATTCTCTGTTTTCTGCAGGAGCTGCTTGATCCCCTCTTCGCTTAGGAATTTGATAAGCGCCTTGTTCTTGGGAAGCCCCCTGTGTACCCTGAGCAAGAGGAACCCGCCGTCCTTGGTGTCTCCCTCAGCGATTTTCTTTTTGGCTTCTGCCAGCACCCCTGTCAGGAAGCGCTGTTGTTTCTGGACCAGTTCAGATACCTTTGGGCGGAGTTCATTGAATTCGTGCCGGTCTCCCTCGGGCACTGGCCCTGAGATGATCAGCGGTGTCCTTGCATCGTCGATCAGGACGGAATCCACCTCATCCACAATTGCATAGTGGTGGGGTCTTTGAACTAAATCCCCCGGTGTGTGTGCCATGTTATCCCGGAGGTAATCAAATCCGAATTCGTTATTGGTGCCGTATGTGATGTCGGAGTTGTATGCTTTTCGCCTTCCTTCCGAGTTGGGTTGATGCTTGTCTACACAGTCTACGGAAAGCCCGTGAAATTCGAAGATAGGACCCATCCAGGCACTGTCCCGCTTAGCCAGGTAATCATTTACCGTCACAAGGTGAACCCCTTTTCCTGAAAGCGCATTTAGGTATACAGGTAGCGTAGCTACCAGGGTTTTACCTTCCCCGGTCTGCATTTCTGCGATCTTTCCCTGATGAAGTACGATCCCCCCGATCAATTGAACATCGTAATGGACCATGTCCCAGGTAACCTCCTTTCCTGCAGCGTCCCAGGAATTGCTCCAGATGGCCTGATCCCCATCCAGTTTTACATATTCGGCCGTAGCGGAAAGATGGCGGTCAAATTCGGTGGCCGTTACTGCCAGGGTGGAGTTGTTGGCAAACCTTTTGGCTGTTTCCTTGACTACAGCAAAGGCTTCGGGCAGAATTTCCTCCAGCGTTTTTTCCGTATGCTCGTACATCGATTCCTCAAGCTGGTCGATCTGGAGGTAGAGGTTTTCGTTCTGGTCTATATTATCAGAATTTCTTACCTCCTCCTTGAGGGATTCGATCTGTGCTATAAAGTCCTGGTTCCGTTCCCTGATGATCTTCTTGAATTCAGTGGTCTTTTGCCTTAATTCATCATGGGTAAGGGATTCCAGGGCGGATTCAGGTGATTTTATTTTGGTAACCAGCGGTTGTAATGCCTTGACGTCTTTCTTTGCCTTGTCCCCGACAAAGGTCTTTAAGACCGAATCTAAAAAACTCATAATTCGCTGTGTTTTACTCCCGATGTTCTCTTGTCCGGTGATTACCGGTAATGGGAGCGTTTGTACTATGCATTTGGCTATTTACAATTAGCAAAAGCCATTCCGTTTTCATATTGG
>JARRLI010000237.1:0-2774 GCA_037387145.1 Robiginitalea sp.
CCAAGCTCCGGCTTGCCCTGCGGAAGGCATCATTCCCGTCAAAAGAAACACCCAGGATATACAAACCAGTGGAATCGGCCTGAATCTTCCCAAGGTTATCCAGCGTAAACCGGGTATCGCCACCAGGTCCGGTCCGTACCTTGCCCAGGGGAAATTCTTCTCCATCCACTTCATAATAAATATGCAGGTCTATGTTCGGGATGTTTACATTGGCACGGTCAATCCGTGCTGAAGTCGAAAGGTCCAGGTACACGGGCCCTTCCATGATTTTTGTATACACCGCTCTGATCCGAAGCCGTTCTTTCTTATCCTGTGCCATTCCGAGGCAGGAGACCAGTATCAGGAGTACTGCAGGAAGCGCCTTCAGATAAAAAGTATATGTTGAATCCCCATTTTTCATGAAGTCTTCTTTTTAGGGGTTTCTTTCAATCCTTGTTCCTCTGCCAGGCGATCGATGGACATTACAGGAATATACCTCAGCAGCAGGGTTATGATCAAAAGGGCCATGGCAAGGGTTGCCCCTGTTATGATCCATTCATGTAGGCTCGGTTGATAGTGGTGCCAGGATTCGGGAACACCTTGAATCGGAAGGAACGGGTGTAGCAGGGTAGGGGTTACGATCAAATACCGCTTCCAATAAGCACAGATCACAGCTATGATAGCTATCAGGTACAAGGCCCTGGGCTTTCTGAATCTTTGGAACAAAAGGAGTACGGATGGCAAAATGAGCCCGACCCCGGTCACGATCCAGAAAGGCCAGGCATAATCACCCCTTAACAAGGTGTCCAGGTGTTCTGAATCTGCTTTGCTGGAGGTAAATATCGGGATGATATACTCATTAATGTTGAAATACAGATAAACCAGGCACCCCAGATTAAATAGTTTTCCAATTTTGTCGAAATGGTATTCGGTGATATATTCCTCCAACTTTTTGTTTCGGCGCACGATATAAGACACCACGATTAGTGCCCCCAGCCCGGAAACAATCGCACCTGTAATAAAATAGGGAGCAAAACTATTATTCGCCCAACCCACCCGGTAGGTTGTGGAGAACAAATAAGCGTCAATAGATTCCAGGATCAGGCCCAAGGGGATGATCAACAAAACCAACAGCTGAATAGATCGTTGCTGTAATTGTACTTGTGTATCCGTCCAGTTCCATTTCATTGCAAAGAACCCGTAGATCTTGCCTAGCCGGGGTTTTATTTTCGGTAATGGGAGATTGCAGACGGGCGTGTACAAACAGGTTTAACATACGGTCCGGACGGGCCATGTCAATGATGATGGTTATCCCGGCCATCACAATACAGGCCAGGGCCACCACTTCGGCAATTCGCACAAATGGTCTTCGCCACTCACTTTTGGTGAGCCGGAGGGCGGCCACAGCAATAGCAGCCACAAAGCTGGTAGCCACAAAGAAGACGAAGTTTGATATATAGAACCCCCAGAGTACATAGTCGCGCATATTGGTTACCACCTGCCCCTGAATCAACTGATCGATGTATGCGATAATACCAGCTACGATCACTGCCAACAACAAGGCAACCCACAGCTTACCTTTCAGATTGAATTTCTGGGGTCCGACATCCTTTATAAGTTGCTCATAGCTTCTCATGATGCGTCTGGTTTTTCCACAGACTGAAATTCATTGAAATTCTTCAGGCCTTCTTCAAAGGGGAGCCTATCCCTCGGAGGTAAATAATAGATGCTGGGATCGGTACCCAAGTCCTCGAAAAGCCGGTATCCCGCATTCTCTTCCAGGAGTTTGCTGAGGCGCACGGTTTCATTTCCGTTGGTGACGGTATCCTCGTATTTGTCCCCGAAATAGAATACCCCGTTCGGGCAAGCCGTCACGCAGTGGGGTAATTCTTCTTTTGCAGCCTGGTGCGGGCAAAAATCACATTTATCTACCGTCCCTTTAACACTCGGTACACCGGCATGCTCAGGACTGTAATCGTGTGCGATCATGTCCATATTCATTTCGAATTCCTGCTTGGGTTCGTTCCAGTTGAATACACGGGTGGAGTAGGGGCAGGCGGCCATACAGAACCGGCATCCCACACAGCGGTCATTATCTATTAGTACCAGTCCGTCTTCCCTTTTAAAGGTGGCATCCACCGGGCATACGGAAACACAGGCGGGCTCATCACAATGCATGCACATAGTGGGCATCCAGTAAGGAGCGGTGTCTTCGGTCTCCTGCATTTTGTAAACCTTGAGCCAGGCGTTATCCCCGGTAACAAAATGGTGTTTGTTGCAGGAACGCTGGCAGGCCAGGGCATTCTGGCATTTAGCAAGGTCCACGACCATGACGAATTTACGACCGGGCATTCCCCTGCGCACTTCATATGCCTGACCGGCAGCAGCCATTTCCTCTACCTGGGCCGCATCCACTTCGATGATGTTCCCATCTGTATCCATCAGCTCCACCATCTCGCCTGAGGACCCGGAACCTTCAGAGGCAAAACCTTCCTTGAGGTGTGCCAGGGCAGCCCCGCCCAAAATGGAGGCAAGACCTAGTTTCCACCCATTGTTAAGAAATTTACGTCGGGTATCCTTTTGCTGATCTTCCATAGTATTCAGGAATCTTGATTGTCCTTTTTCAGCCAGGACAACAACTCTTTATTGCTGATGTTTTTACGAACTACTTTGGATTCTTTCAATCCGCTAACCTTTACCCTTACGGCAGTGCCGTCGGGTTTTAACATTGTTTTGTACTCTTCCTGGGTTTCCTCCTTTGCAGCCGCCCGGACCTTTCCTGGCAACAAAGACAG
>JARRLI010000237.1:2794-5948 GCA_037387145.1 Robiginitalea sp.
GTACGATTAGAAATTATAGAGACGCGTGATGGTAAAGCCCAGCAGGATGCTGTCGAACCCGTCGAGGAACCTGTTCTGGTTTTTAAAATAGTTGACCTGGGGCGCAATCCCGTTCAGAGAAGATAGGTACACCTGAAAGGCATGGGAGGAGGTGACGAATTCCACGCCCAGGCTAAAGCCGGGCAGGGGATTCAGGGCACCATCCGGGAAATCTGTGACTATACCAGCTGTATCCGGGTTTTCCGAAAAACTCGTAATCGGAATGCTGTAATCCATGGTAATGGCCGTTTGCGGGCTGACCTTGTAGCGTCCCCCAAAGGCAATCCCGATAACATCATTGTTCATTCCTTCCGGCACCAGGTTATAATGGGATAGGCTCGGTGCGATCTGCAGGGACAGGTTTGGGTTGAACCTGCGTGAGATGATCAGCTGGTGGAAAAAGGAGTACCGGTCCTGTTCCAGGTTAAAATTCTCTTTGCTTCGGGCATTGATGGCAAAGTTTCCATAATAACTCACATTGAAGGGAACCCGCCCGGAACGCGTCTGCCGGAGCAAACCTACCTTCCAGTTAAAATCCTGGAGTCGTTCAAACTTCATGGTCCCGAAACCGACCTGCAGCCAGTCCAGCACGGTATAGGTAGCACCGATCCGAATGTTCGCAGCTCCCCAGATCCCCGCCAGGTCGTTGTTTCCCCCGCCAATAGTCCCGAAACGGTGCTGGAAAACAACTTCCAGGGTGTTTTTGAGATTGATCTTGTCGGTGGGATTATCGATCAGGAAACTGCTTTCGAAAGCCGCGCGCTGCGGTTTGTCAACTTCCTTTTCGGGTTCTGCCTCCGATTCCTGACCGGATAGGACGAGGGGTCCGCAGCACAAAATAAGAAGAAGGTAGTATAGTGGTCTCATCTTTGAGCTTCTTTAGGTTAGTTATTCCAGGGCACCCCGGTTAATCCATGATTCAATCAAACTTATTTCATTGTTCGTCAGGCTGAAACCAACCGAAGGGTGGTCCTTGCCCGGCAATTTTTGAAAGAATTCGCTGGCATCTGCATCCCCTGCCACCACATAATCCGGAACGAGTGAATTATAGGCATTTTCGGATCGCAGATCCGGAGAAGTGGATCCATTGTGGCATTGGGCACAATTGTAGCTTTCAATGATAGGGAGGATGCTTTCCTCGAATGAAATTTCCTGATCCGGCGGGATTTCGATGTCTTCCTCGGCAGGTACAGAGTCATAATAGCAGGAAGTACTGAATAGCAGGAGACTGCCTGCCAGAATCAGAAGTGCTTTTTTCTTCATTTCTATGGTTTTAAGACAATACCTGGGGTTCAGGGCAAAGGCCGGCGAACCCGGATCGATGGTCAGGAGTTGCTTGAATTCCTCCTTCGCCGATCCGGGATGACCAGGCTTAGTTTTCGTTCTGCAGGGCTTCGATGGAATTCTTCAGAAGTGCTTTAGTATAGCCTGGATTATGGATCCCCCTACTATGGTCTTGTTCGGCCGACTTATAGTTCCAGGCGGCCATGGCAGCGACGTCGGAAAAAATTCCATATTGAGAACGCCCGTTTGGCAGTATAATCCCTGTTACCGTACCACCTGTGGGAATTAGGTTCCCAGTTTCATCAAATATAGGATCTCCTTCGCCATCCAATTCAACGGCCTGACCTTCCACCGCATTGAGAAGTGCCAAAAGTGTTTCCATATCCGCAGAGAAGCCGTTGGCTTCTCCGGGGACAGCCCCGTGACATTCTATGCAGGTAGCCTCAACAAATTTCCAGGAGTGACCTCCGATCTCAGGATCACTGGATTCCCCCATATGGCAATTCACGCAGGAAGATTCGGTACGGTGTGTGGCAGATGCCCTGGCCGGATAGGCTTCCGATCCGGCAATTTCTGCACCCAGGACGCCTTCCAACATAGTCGACTGTGGGCCGTAATGTGGCCCAAAGCGTGTAGATACGACCTGATAGGTGCCATCAGGATTCAAAGCTGGAAATTCATAGCTGTTTCGTGGCTGGTGGCAGGAGATACAGTTGTTGCTGGAGTCACCAAAATCCAGCGTGATACTTGGTGCAAGGACAAGTTGTGTCGGATCTGGATTGCGGAGGGCATAGTCCGGACCATCGTTTTCGAAGTCAAAGGTGCGGTGGCTGCTGTGACATGTTGCACAGTCCCAAGGTTTAGCGTTAGGGTAACCGCCAATGACCGTTGTTCCCGTTTCTACAAAATCAATAAATCCTTCCTGAGAATGGCATTGTGCACACGCATTATTGGTCAGTACATCCGTGGTGTCTGAGGCTCGCCGGGCTGCAAAACTAATAAAGTTACTGCCATGACCCGAAACGCCAAAGAATGCTTCGGCTATAGGTTCGCGGGTCGCGTTCGAGTGGCATGAAACGCAGGAAGCAGTGCCGTCGGCTCCGTCTGCCCCATCAACGCCATCAATCCCGTCTATCCCATCTTGGCCGGGAGGGCCCTGTACGGGATCACTGGTACAGTTTACAAACAAAAGTCCCAATGCCAGGATCATCAGGAACCTAAATAGCTTGTTGATTTTCATAGTGTGTTTGTTTATTAAAGGGTATAGGTAATTTAGATTTGTTAAAAAATTATAAAAATTTCCGTTAAGTAACAAAAGTTACATGAGTGAGAACATGATTTTTATCATTAATCATTTCTATTTAGAATGAATCTAAAATAAAACAAGGATTATATTGGGAATATCATATTTACAGTGCTGTTTGGTAAACTACAGCATGAGTAAAAGCAGGTGGTTATTTATCGTGTATCCAACCTCCCTTCCCGCACGCTATTATGAATTTTTTCTGTTCCATGGGATTTCAAAATCTATAGATTGTTCTATATTTGCAGGCCTATTCCGGGATGTAGTTCAGCCTGGTAGAATACACGCATGGGGTGCGTGTGGTCGCTGGTTCGAATCCAGTCATCCCGACGAAGAAAATCCAACGCAAATGCGTTGGATTTTTTGTTTGCGCAGGGCGCAAACTTGTTTGCAAGCCCGGAGCAAACAAAAAGGACAGCACAGCCGTACGGCTGTGCTGGATTTTCTTCAGTTCCCCCCACTCTGGATCACGTGAGTTAAGCGAGCGTAATCCAGAGTAGGCAGTTGGCAGTTGCCAGTTGCCAGTGG
>JARRLI010000238.1:0-3151 GCA_037387145.1 Robiginitalea sp.
GATTCTCGAATTGGTATTGAGCCGTTTAAGGATCTCATTGATGATGGGCCGCCCAGGGATGGTATCAAAGGACACTTTTGTGTCAAAAAACGTATACGACGCCCCTGCATACCATTTGGAATCCCCCAGGCGGACCTCAGCTTTCTGCAGGATCACCCAGGAGTCCAGCTGGATACCTACCGGATTATCCCTGAGGATGGGGTTGTTGTTTCCGTAGTAGTCTATCCGTACGTCGGGCTTGAAGACCGCGGTCATGGTGCGAACACGGTTCTCCCCGAAGATGTGCCGGTGAAACACCCCCGCCCCCCATGTTTTGTTTTCCGTGGCCAGACCCATCACCCCGGATACACTTGGGGGTACATAGGTGTCATATTTTTGTTTACGGTTGTGGAAGTAGAGCAGGGCTGCGCCTCCTCCATAGCCCACAGCCGGTTCCGTGATAGGGATTAATACCGGCAGCACTCCATGGGCTTCAAGCAGGAATTGGCTCAGATCAATAGCCCCGTCCTCAGGGTCTTTGAAACTAAGCTTCTTTTCCTTCTGTTCCTCTACTGTCTTTGATTCCTGTCCGTATAATGCAGAAACAGTCAAACCCAGCCAAAACAGGAGTAAATACGTACTAAGCCGAAAGGACGACATGAATAATTTTTTATCTCAATTCTCGGAGGAGGCTACTTCCAGCAATGCTGTATCATAGGGCGTATCCAGGACCACCTGTCCGTTCTTTACCACAACCTGGGTGTCTGAATAGGTGTCCCTGAGAGTGGTTCCGTCCCCGAAAAACCCTTTCACCCTCAGGCTTTTCTCACCTTCCGGAAGTTCAAGCCCCACCACTATTTTGTCCCGGTAGGTTTCGGTCTGGTAGGTACGGCTGAATACATAGGGTTTGCGGGAGAGCCGTTTGTGCCTCCCTGCGCCCACGGCCGGGTGGTCCCGCCTGAATTGTCCTAGCTTCTGCCAGTGCGCAAGGATGCTCCGGGTCTGTTCCAGGCTGTCCAGCTCACCCCAATTCATAAATGACCGGAGCGTAGCATCCCCTACCGTGCCCTCTATTGTAAGGCTGCGGGCCGTCTCATCCCCATAGTAGACTTGTGAGGCCCCGGGGGTGAGCAGAAGTACGTTGGCGCTGCGGAAGGGCTGGGCTCGTTCTTTATCAAAAGGGGAGCCATCGTCATGCGACGTGAGGTAATTCATCACACTCTTTCCCTGAAGTTTGGTATTGAGCAACTTGTGGTATTTGCGAAAGATCTGTTCGTAGTCTTTCTGGGCATCTGATTTAAGCTCAAAATTGATCAGGCTGTGGAATCCATATTCGTAATAGTCCACCTTCCGGTCTCCGAAGTCAAAAGCCCGCCCCCCGGAAATCCCGTAGTTGTATACTTCTCCAACCATAAAAAATGCTGTTTCATCCAGCACCTTGCCCGGGTTGCGCTTTTTCCAGGTTTCAAAGGCGTAGGCCGCCTGCTCATAGAGTTCCGCCCAGGCCTTTTCATCGGCGTGTTTAACCGTATCCACACGGAATCCGTCGATGCCGAGGTCGTTTACATAGTCGGTAAGCCATTTGATGATGTAAAACCGGGGTGCACGCGGATAGCCTGTACGCTGGAAAAAATTCTGAAGCTCATCCAGTTCCGTACTCAGTCGGCCTTCCTCTTTCCATTTGGCCAGCAATGCATCCGGAAGTTCCACAGGGGTATCGGATTCGGTGTAGATATCGGGCAGGTTGTCTACCAGTGTACAGGCTGTGGTGGTTTCATAGGAGGCGAACTCGCAGGTAGGCTCCAAACGTACCCATTCTTCCGGCCAGGCCGGATCGTTTGCCGTAACTGGCCCGGTGTGGTTGACCACTACGTCCATCAGTATGCGAATCCTGTACTGATGGGCCGTTTCCACAAGGGTTTTGAGTTCTTGATAAGTGCCAAAACTAGGATCCAGGGCGGTCCAGTCCTTGGCCCAGTATCCATGATAGCCATACGTATTTCCGGTGCCTTCGTCGGTGTCTCCGTGGATTTGTTCTACCACAGGAGTAAACCAGATGGCATTAATTCCCAGGTCGGTAAAGTACCCGGAACGGATCTTCTCAGTAATTCCCGCGATGTCCCCGCCCATGAACCCGCGAAGGGGGCCCGTAGGGTTGGAACGCCCAAAATTCACATCATTCTCGGTATTGGCATTGTTAAAGCGGTCCGTTAACAGAAAGTATACATTGGCCGCATCCCAGAGGAAGGGTACGCTGTCCCGGACTTGCGTTTGAGGCAGCACGGGTCCTGTTTCTGCCATCTGGGGGGTTTTTGCCTCCGGTTTGCAACTGATAAATAACAAGGTGAGCAGGAGTGAAACCAGGAGTTTGGGCATGGCATTGGATTTTGTCTAAAGCTAAAAAAACCCCTTGAAATTTAAAATTTAATTTTTCCTGTTCAGCACTCGGAATTCCTCATAACAGCTGCTTAGAGCATCGAGGATTTGAAGGTCGTTTGCAGTTCTTATGAAGGATTTGGAATAGTTGCAGTTAGTCAGGATATCCTCTATGTCTACCTTTTCAAACTGAAGGAGTTCCATAAGCGTTACACGGTCGAATTTTGATGCCAGCAGGTCCCGGATTTGGTCATCTTCCTTGATCTTCCTCAGCTTTCGCATTTGCCTGGGATGCCTCCCGAAAAGATTTCTAAGCTGGTCGGCAGGATTGAGAATGGCACCAAGGACCTTAGTCACGGCTCCAGGCGTTTTACTTCCCCCTTCATAAGTCACCGGCAGGCCGGAAATGCTATATTGGTAGGCATTGTTAACTGGGAGGTTCTTTACATCGATTTCCAGGTAGCCCGTAAGTTGATAGGGTTGTACGATTACTTCTTCAAGGGCATAGGCCAGCTCGGTAAGTGCGATTTGTGTATCCTCAAATTTGAACATATCGTTTGTAACCCTGATCTTCTGGGGCTTAAATCCGAGGTAAGAGAAGTACAGTGTGTCGTTTACGGCCGCAGGGATGGAAAATTCCCCTTTTGAATTGGTGATGGTCCCGATGACCTGGTTCAGGTTAATTACGTGAACACTCTCCAGAGGGCGCTGGGTCTGGGCATTCACGACTACTGCTTTGAAATCCCCTTCCTGAAGTGGATCATCCGGTTGCTGCCCAAGGATTGGGAGCACCCAG
>JARRLI010000239.1:0-5188 GCA_037387145.1 Robiginitalea sp.
GGGAGACCACTACAGGGGTCACTACCTTTTTTATAGATGAACAAATTGATACCGGCAATATCCTTTTACAGAAAAGCACTGAGATAGGACGCGAGGAAACCGCCGGAGAACTCCATGACAGACTTATGAAAACCGGAGCTGCCCTGGTGGTGGATACGGTTGAAATGATCGCTGCCGGCCCTGTAAATACAACCAGGCAGAAGCATATTACCTCAGTGAAAAATGCCCCCAAACTGGGCAGGGAAAACAGCAGGATCTCCTGGGACCAAACAGACATGGTGGTTTATAATAAAATACGGGGGCTTAGCCCCTATCCCGGGGCCTGGACCGAGTTGGAAAATAATTCTGAAACCCTGCGGATAAAAATATTCAGGGCTTCTCCTGCGGATATTCGAGTAGCCGGGGTTCCGGGCCAGTTAAAAGTAACAGGACAACACCTGTTTGCATGTACCGGGAAAGGATGGCTGGAACTACTGGAAATTCAATTGCCCGGCAAGCGACGGATGACTGTCCGGGAAGTATTGAACGGGATGAATTTGCCTGCTAATGCTTGTTTTCGCTAATCCCCCATGTAATCCGGCAGGAGTGAGGCGTGAAGATTAAACGTCCCATAGGCTGGAAGCCCCCATACTTCCTCAGGAAGCATTCGAAAGGCTACCACCACCAGCAAATTGACCTTGAATTCCGCCAATTTCTGCAGGAATTCAGGATCCTTGAGCCGCTCAGGTTGAAGTACAGGTATCTGGTGTTTGAGGGCAGACTGTTTCACGGGAGAAGGGGTCAGCTTGCGGCCCCGTCCGGCTGGCCTGTCCGGAGCGGTAATCACTACTGGCACATCATATCCCTTTTCAAGCAGCGCCTCCAGGGATGCTACTGCGAAGTCCGGGGTTCCCAAAAATCCGATTCTCAATTTCTTTTTCATGCTATTCTGTATTCGTTTTCGACACCCAGTGTAAGTGTTCCCTCATGCAATAGTTTTTCAAGGCAGCTAAGGGTCTGAATTTCGGGCAGACCACCTTCCTCGAGGAGTTGCCTGGATGTTTTGGGCCCTGTATTGAGGGATGCGAGGATTCTCGCCTTGATGCTTTCCTGCGAAACCTCCTTTAAGCCCTCCGACGGCAGGCAGACATCACAATTTCCACAAGGTTCCCCGCCCTCCTCTCCAAAATAGGCGAGTAATTGTAATTGCCTGCATTTCCCATTGTTTTGAAGGTAGGCTGCCATTTCAGCAACTTTTTGTTTTTTGATCTCAAGACGCCGGGTTACCTCATTGGAAAAGGCATAAATGGTTTTCTCATCTTCTCTTGGAAGCAGGAACCGTATCTCAAGGTCACCATCGGTCATTTCCAGGTGGATGATTTCATCTTTTTGCAGCTGTTTAAGGTGATGCAGTATGGTAGATTCTGTATTTCCCGATTTTCTCGCAACTGAAGCCAGGTTGACCTGAGTTTCAAAGTCGAATAATCCACCATAAGTGCGCAACAGGATTTGTGCGGTTGATTGTAGCCTGGGGTAGGTTCTCAGGTAATCCCAGAGGGTGGTCTTCGTACAAATGAAACGTATCCTGGTTTTCTGCCAGAACTGCTGGGATAATGAAATAACTCCCTGCCGGTCGAGGATTTCAAGGGCATTATAAGTGATGTTAACCGGCAGTGAATAGGTATGGCAAAAATCGGTAAACTTAAAAGGATAGGTTTCTTCCACCAATTCCCCGTAGGGAATCTTGAAATAGCTGTTCAGTTTCTGGTAAGTTATGAGCAGATCTTCTACCGTGGGTAGGTTTCCAAGGTAATGCTCCCTGGCTTTCTGCAAATCCCCCGGACTCAGAATCAGGGCCGCCTTTGCCGGTTCCCCGTCCCTGCCTGCACGTCCTGCCTCCTGGAAGTAGTTTTCGATGGTCTCCGGAATGTCATAGTGTACGACCAGGCGCACATCGGCTTTATCGATCCCCATTCCGAATGCGTTGGTAGCCACCATTACCCGGGTTTTACCGGATTGCCAATCTTTAAGCCGCTGGCTTTTTAATTCAGAAGGCAATCCTCCATGGTATGGGGCTGCCGTTACCGTATGGGATGAAAGATATCGGGACACTATGACGGTGGCCTTTCGGGTAGAAACATAAACTATAGCACTGCCGGGGTCCTTGGTAAGCAGTCTGTTCAATCGATAATTTTTGTCCTCTGATTCCGATACGGAATAGAAAATATTGGCCCGGTAAACAGAATCCCTGAATACAGAAGGGGATTGCAGATTCAGGCAGGTTTCAATATCGCTCAGCACTTCCGCCGTCCCGGTAGCTGTAAGTGCTATCAGCGGGATATCTGGATGGAGTTGCCTGAGAACAATACATTTCAGATAGGAGGGCCTGAAATCAAAGCCCCATTGGGAAATACAATGGGCTTCATCAATTGCTATAAGATTGACAGGCAATCTCTTAATACGTTCCAGTACGTGTTCTTGTTGAAGTCTTTCCGGGGAAAGGTACAGGAATTTGAATTTCCCGTATTCCACGTTATCCAGCAATCTCGAGACATCCTCCCTCTGCATTTTTCCCGACAGGCTGAGAGCTCGTATTCCTCTCGCATTCAGGTGTGAGACCTGATCCTCCATAAGGGCCAGCAAGGGAGAAATCACTATGCAAATTCCCGGATGTAGCATTGCAGGGATCTGGTAACAAAGCGACTTGCCACCTCCTGTAGGCATAAGGGTAATAACATCCTTGCCTTTGGTAACTTCATTGATTATTTTTTCCTGTGAGCCCCTGAAATCCGGATATCCCCAGAATCTCTCCAAAATGGCTTTAGGGGTTTTATCCATAATATTCTTCTACCCTCCGCAATAGTTTGTGCATTCGTTTCCCTATTGGGCCTGTGTCTAGAGAAAGTACTTCATAATCAAATTTTTTGTAGGTCTCTTCCAGGTGATCGTGGATCTCGCAAGCCTGTTCAAATCCCTCGAGCCGTTCCGCATCCCGTGTATAGATTTCCTTCCAAGGGGGAAGCAGGAAAACCAAATCATACTTCATTTCTGCACATGGGGATGAAAAATCACCACCATAGGTTTGTCCAAAATAGTCCATATAGGCCAGCACGTCCGGCATTCCGCGGTCGTAAAATACAAAAGGGTCCTGACAACAACAGTGTTTTGTTGAAAGTCCATGGATCCGAAACAAAGGCTAGCGGATTGGTCAGGGAATTTTCAGTGCCTTCCTCTTCACGTACCGATTTCGTCATTTCCCGAATAATCTCGTGAAAGCACTGATACCCGTGATTTTCAAGTTCCCGGACAAGTACCGATTTCCCGGTTCCCGGACCTCCTGTAATAAGAATTCGCTTGGCCATAAGTCTGAGGCGATCTCAGGACAAAATTAAGCAATCCTATGTGTACCTTCAAGCGACCAGATTAGTGTATATTTGCAACAAGCATGGAAGAACAGCCAGAAGCCTTTTACGATCGCCTTCGCAGCGAGTTGCTCAAAGCATCTTCGTGGCCCTCTAACTACCTTTATAAGTTCATAGTACCAACCGATTCTGACAAAATTGAGAAGATTACAACAATCTTTGATAATACCGGAGCGGTAATCGAATCCAAGAAATCCAGAAAGGGAAAGTACACCAGTCTTTCCATTACGGTGCATCTGGAGAACCCTGATCAGGTAATCGACAAGTATAAAGAGGTAGGAAAGGTGGAGGGCGTGATTTCTCTCTGATATTGAAATCTCGTTTAATTTTGGTACTTTGCACCCTGTGGGAAAGCCCTATTCATAAAGTATAAACCAGTAATAACTATCATCTTTGAATTTAGTAGAGAACCTTCAATACAACACAGAACGTTCCCCCCTTCATATTCCGGAGTACGGTCGCCATTTCCAGAAAATGGTTGATTACGCCGTTGGAATCGAAGACCGCGAGGAACGCAACCGCATTGCGAACGCTATTATTAGCCATATGGGGAACATGCAGCCCCATTTGAGGGATGTGCCTGATTTTCAGCATAAACTTTGGGACCAGCTCTTCATAATGTCCGATTTTAAACTGGACGTTGATTCTCCATTTCCCATTCCCAGCAAGGAATTATTGCAACAGCGCCCGGATCCTTTGGAATATCCGCAAAACCATCCCAAATATCGATTTTACGGTAACAATATCAAGAGGATGATCGATGTGGCCGTTAAATGGGAGAAAGGCGATAAGCGTTCCGGACTGGAATACGCTATTGCGAATCATATGAAAAAATGCTACCTGAACTGGAATAAGGATATGGTAGACGACAAGGCTATTTTCTCACATCTATTCGAATTGAGCAACGGTGAAATCGATCTGGCTGCAGACGGTGAAAACCTTACCGATAGCGGACAGTTTCTCAAACAACGCAATGTGCGGTCCAATCGGGGAGGAACCCCCAAAAAAGGACAACGCTCCAACCGGGGTAAAAAGCGGCATTAAATTTTATGGGAACATTTAAAATTGAAGGAGGGCATCGTCTCCATGGGGAGATTACCCCTCAGGGAGCAAAAAACGAAGCCCTGCAGATTCTTTGCGCGGTCTTGCTGACCCCCGAAAAGGTAACCCTCCATAACATCCCCGATATCCTTGATGTAAACAAACTCATCGGAATCCTTGAGGATCTCGGAGTCAAGATTCAGAAAAAGGGCAAAGGCTCCTATACCTTCAAGGCCGACGACATTAATCTGGATTATCTTCAGTCTGAACAGTTCAAGAAAGACGGACGCGGCCTGCGAGGTTCCATAATGCTTGTCGGGCCCATGCTCGCTCGTTTTGGGCAGACCTCAAAGGCACCTATATGTTGCTGGATGAGGCTTCAGTAACAGGAACCGCCAATATCATAATGGCTGCAGTACTGGCTGAAGGTATAACTACAATATATAATGCCGCTTGTGAGCCTTACCTGCAGCAGCTTTGCAACATGCTCAACAAAATGGGAGCACGGATCTCAGGAATTGGTTCGAACCTGATCACTATCGAAGGGGTTGAGGAACTCGGTGGTACAGAGCACCGGATGCTGCCGGATATGATCGAGATAGGCAGCTGGATAGGATTGGCGGCCATGACCCAAAGTGAACTGACTATTAAAGACGTAAGCTGGGAAAATTTGGGACAGATCCCATCCGTTTTTGAGAAATTGGGTATTACCATCAAACGAAAAGGGGACGATATCCGAATCCCGG
>JARRLI010000240.1:0-3130 GCA_037387145.1 Robiginitalea sp.
AGTACAACCTCAATCATTCTCAAAACGTAATTTCACCTAAAGTAAACAAATTTACAGGTAATCTCTATATCGCGGACACGGGATGGGTGGCCTGTTTGGTTACTTTATGCCTGCCCGGGAAGCTAGTGAAAGCAGGGTATTTGATTCCGAAGTCCGGAAAAATAGCTTGCTTATTGCTATAGCAATTGCATGATGCGCAAGATCTCTTTAGCTGTTTATACAGATTTCAATACTGTCTATACATTTGATCCGTCCCGGTAGCGGTAAAACCTTAGCTTCCATTATCCTTATCCTCCTTTTTGGAGGCCTTAAGCGGTCATTATCATGGAACAATCTTGTATTTGTTTTCTTGGATTTTTGGCAACTATTTTTCTGGTGACCGCTTCCAGGAAATCCTATGTTGAGGTCGAGATTTCAAGAACATCTGAAGGTAGAGCAGCGGTCATGGAACGCATACAGGATTTCCAAAAATTTCTCCAAAGCCCCCGACAATATATTTTCCGCCCCTTTTCAGACAACCAACAACAGCCTTGATGATTCCTTCCTCGTCCTTATTGAACCGTGGCTGGCCGTTTCTGGCAGGTGTTCTGGCTATTGGTGCTTTTTCTCAAATATTCACGGGAGCAATAGATCTGGATAAGGAGTTGGATTCAGGGAGATATGTGGTAGAGAAAATCACCAGTGAAGAAAGCGGAACGTTCAGCGGACCTGTCTTTTTTGAATATTCAGCACCTGAGGAAGGACTTTCGGATTTTACAGTTTTCAAACTTCATTTTTTGAGCTCCAGAGCATCTGGGGATCGTTCCTTTGGGATATTAATTCCGCTGAAAGGTGATGAAGATCACATTCGGGTGGAACGCTATCGGGTTGATTCGAATAATAATGGATTCATGAATGGCTACGGGACTGTTTTCGGCTATGCAGATTTCAGAGATAACGCTGCAACGCTCTATTTTGCTGAATCCGGGGGGATTTCAATATCACAAATCGAGAAAGGGGAGATAACAGGTGAAATTGATATAGTCCTGGGCCATGGAAGTGGTCAGAACATCCGCTTGAAGGGAGATTTTAATGCGCTGCCAGTACCTCCTGAATAAGTGGGTATAAGCAGAAGTAAGCAGGCAACGCTGTAGTTTTAAATAGCCAAACATTGGCACAGCCCCTAAGTACTGTTATTGCAATAGTTACGACAAGGGCGTAATTGAACATGAGGACTCCCGTTTATCGGCGAGTTGAACTCAGGTTTCGGGGGAACTACCTGATTCTGGTCTCAGTTCAATGAAATTTGACACGTCTCGGGGTTGTGTCGTTTGGCTTTTTATGTTGTAAACCGGATAACAAATTTGACATGTTACCGGCTGTTTTTCCCTTTGTTGTCCAATGACTTTTTTATTTCAGGGTGGCATCCAAATGCTTCTGCGGAATCCGGATCATGGCAGAGAACATTCTTGTGGAAACCAATGTAATGTCTTATTACGGCGGCTGCAAAGCGGGGAAAGGTAAGGAATGTACTGACAGAGAAGGCGAGCATGTTTTCAGGCCAGTTGGTCGGATCGAAAAAAATCTGTAAGCCTGAACTACCATAAAAATAGACAGAACCTCAGGTTTGTACTCAATATTTTTCACAGGTTGTCCGGAATAACCGATTGAGCTAATTTATCCCCTGGATTAGTCTTCCAAAGCAGGCTTAAAAAATTGCCGCCCAATCAAAAACAGAATCAGGTATGACAACAGTACAACTATATAATAGTCCATAGCGGCTTATGAGCTTATATAAAATATATACGCAAAAAACACCATTTTCAGACTATATAAATGAATCGCCTAATCCGCTACTTCAAAAGTTTGGGAAGATTCCCTTTCGGATAAATCTGTTGGGCCAGGGGCCTTAAAAAACAGGCTGTAAACATATTTTACAAGAAGGTACAGGGCACAATATCCCAGCAGTACCAGCAGGTAGGTATCAATAAGAGTCATAAGCAGGATAGATTTGGGGTTCTATCTGACTTGAACGACAATCCGCTCAAAATCCTGGACAAAATACCATTTATACCAATGCAAAACCTGAATTTTCGACGAACTGCTCAGGGATCTACCTTCCTGTAGGCTTCTATAACGGCTAATTCACCCGCTTTCCCGGGGAGTGAATTCCCATGCTCCATGCCAAGAATGCCTTTAAAATCACGTTGGTGAATGAAGTTGAAGATATTGGCATAATTGATTTCTCCGGTTCCCGGTTCTTTCCTGCCGGGGTTATCCCCAATCTGAAAGTAGGCAATTTCATTCCAGCATGCTTCTATATTTGGAATCAGGTTGCCTTCCTGAATCTGTTGATGGTAAATATCGAAGAGTATTTTACATGAAGGTGAATTTACTGCCTTGCAGATTTCGTAGGCCTGAGGGGATCTGGAAAGGAACAACCCGGGGTGATCCCGAAAATTGAGTGGTTCCAGTACCATCACCAGATTGTGCGGTTCCAGGATTGAGGCGGCTTGTTTCAGGCTTTCTACCACGTGTGCAGTTTGGTAGCCGATGGACTGGCGCATGTCCAGATGGCCGGGAACCACAGTCATCCAGGTAGCGCCGACCCTTTTAGCTACTTCCACTGATGCGCGGATTTCCTCCAGAAAGGCCTCACGAAGTTCCGGGTCCCCGGATGCAAGGTTGGGTTTAGTCCAGGCAATGGTATGGGCAACGAATACACCCATCTGCAATCCACGATCCGCCATCAATTGCGCCATTTTTTCCTGGAGAGCCACGGGACGTTGCCGCATTTCGTTATCCTCAAAGGCCCCAAAACCCTGATCGGCCATGAATTTCAATTGGTCGAGCGGATCAGGCCCGGCTAGTTCAGCAAACATTCCGAGGTGGGGAGCAAAAAGCATTTCAAACGGTTCCGACAACATGGTTGTTTCTTTGGAAAACAGATATGGGCCTGCCATCGCTGCAAAGCTGGTAAGTCCTGATTGTACAATAAACTGTCGCCTTTTCAAGACCTCGTGTCTATAAGGACCAGGCCTTTCCGCCGGTCAGTTCGTCCAGGTCACCACATCCGATGTATTCACCGGGCACTGGGAGATAGGCAAGTATTTCTTCCCCAATGTATTCCGTCGTTTTGTAGGCTTTGAGG
>JARRLI010000241.1:0-3061 GCA_037387145.1 Robiginitalea sp.
CTCCCCCACCGAGACGGATAGAAAAATCGCTGGAAGCCTGGAAGGCAGAAGTACCCCCCGAAGTTTTTCGCATTACCCGCCAGCACGGTACAGAAGCACCACATTCAGGTGAACTTTGTTCGGCCCATGAACCAGGGGTTTACCGGTGTGCATGCTGCGACACCCCCTTGTTCGATTCCCGCATCAAATTTGAGTCCGGAACAGGCTGGCCGAGCTTCACCCAGCCAATTGTTGAAAACGCCATCAGATACCATAAAGACACCTCCTTCGGAATGGTGCGCGTAGAGACTTGCTGCAACATCTGTGATGCCCATCTGGGCCATGTATTTCCCGACGGGCCCGACCCCAGTGGTCTGCGTTACTGCATAAACTCCCTGGCGCTTAAACTGGACAAAACCACAACACATGAAAACTGACACGAATATGGACGCTATTGTTGGAGGGGGATGTTTCTGGTGCACAGAAGCCGTTTTCCAGAGGCTTCAGGGAGTAGAAAAGGTCATCTCGGGGTACAGCGGAGGTAACGTTCCGGGCAGGCCTACCTACCGGGAGGTGTGTTCCGGACGGACAGGACATGCGGAAGTGGTCCGGGTAACCTTTGACCCTGCAGTGATCTCCTACAGGGAACTACTGCTTATTTTCATGAGCACCCATGACCCCACAACACTCAACCGGCAGGGAGCTGACAGGGGAACCCAGTACCGTTCTGTGATCTTCTACCAGGATGAGAACCAAAAGGAAACAGCGGATACCGTCCTGAAAGAAATGCAAGCCTATTACGACGATCCCATAGTAACCGAACTAAGCCCCCTAACCAACTTTTTCGAGGCAGAGGATACCCATCAGAACTACTACAACACACATCCCTCTCAGGGATATTGCCAGGTGATCATCAGCCCGAAACTCAAAAAACTCAGGGAACAGTTCGCTTCCAAATTGAAAAGCTGAAAAACAAGAAAACCCGGGAAATCCCGGGTTCTAAAATTTTATCTCAGCGGATTATCCCCTGTCCCTGCTGGCAAGTTTGCCTTTCTTGAAGCTATCTATTTTCAGATCCTCAAGAACATTTATAGCCTCTTCCAGGTACACGTCCCTGGCCAGGTTCTTGTGCCAGCGATCCCGCTTTTCACGCAGAACGGAATCCTGGGTAAACAACTCCTGTTCGTACTTCAGGGAACTAAAATTCAATTTTGAATCGTACTCCATCTGCGATTTGAAATATTTCGATTTCTCCTTGTTCTCCTGTTCACGCTTCGTATACTGGTCATAGTTCAGGGGAATCTGGTTCTCATCCTGTTGGGATTTCAGCCAGCGTGCATTCTCTTCGATCAGTGCAATCTGCGGATGGGCTTCCATCCTGGTAGCACTCTGGGCGACCGTGGTTTCATAATCGATATAGCCATCCCAGGGTTGATACATAGCCGGGCTAATCTTATCCCACTGCAGGGGGTTGGACTGATCCCGTTCTCCCAGGTCGATGTAGCTGTAGCGATCGGGAACCACTACATCGCTTTTAACACCTTCCAGCTGGGTTGATCCCCCATTGATGCGATAGAATTTCTGGGTGGTCAGTTTAATGGCACCCAGGTCTCCGTATTCATTGCTTCTAACTATATTATCGAGTGGGATTACATTTTGCACGGTCCCTTTTCCAAAAGTTTGTTCGCTGCCGATTACGATAGCCCGCTTATAATCCTGCATGGCCGCCGCCAGAATTTCCGACGCAGAGGCAGATAGTTCATTTACAAGAATGACCAGCGGTCCGTCCCACTGGATACGTTCGTCCTTATCCTCATAGATCTCCTTATCCCTTCCTGAGGAACGCACCTGTACTACCGGGCCATCCTCGATGAACAAGCCGGCGATATCCACGACGGTTTTTAGAGAACCACCACCATTATCCCGCAGGTCGATAACCAGCCCCTCAATGTCTTCTGCCTTGAGGCGTTCAATCTCCAGGGCTACATCGGTAGCGGCGTTGCGCTCGTTGTAATCATCAAAATTCACATAGAATTTGGGTAGGTGGATCAGGCCGAATTTTTCATCATCCTTTATGATCACAGAGGACTTGGCGAAGGATTCCTCCAGTTCCACGACATCCCTTGTCAGGGAGACCACCTCTACGGTCCCGTTCACCTTGCGAACGGTGAGGTCCACGATAGTGCCTTTTGGTCCCTTGATCAGCTTTATGGCATCATCCAGACGCATCCCGACTATATTTACAGGAGATTGGCCGTCCTGTCCCACTTTGAGAATCTCGTCCCCAACCTCCAGACGTTGATCCCTCCAGACCGGTCCGCCTGAAATGATTTCCACGATCTTGGCCCCTTCCGATTGTTTTTGGAGTCTGGCACCAATACCTTCAAACCTTCCGGACATGCTCACATCAAAACGCTCTTTGTCCTCAGGGGCAAAGTAATATGTATGGGGATCAAACTCATCTACGATGGTATTGAGATATTGAACAAACCAGTCCTTTCGCTCCAGATCATCTACGAAATCAAAATATTCCTTGAGGTTTTCCAAGGTATTCTCCCGTGCAGCAAGCTCTGCTTCCTCGGGAGTCAATGGTGTCTCTCCTTCCTGTTCAGATATACTTAGCTTAGAGTCATAGGTCCCGATCGTGGCGTATTTCAATTGCTTTCTCCAGCGGTCTTCCAGTTCTTTCCGGTTGCTGGCATAACCCTTGTTTTCATAATCGACATCGATAAACTCCTCCAGGGAAAAGTCGAAGGGTTCTTCCAGTACCTTCCCATAGATATCGCGGGCCTCTTCCATCCGAAGCATCAAACGATCGTACACCAGGTTGAAAAAGGTTATTTCAGTATTCCGGATCTGATCGTCCAGCTGAAATTTATACTGCTCAAACTCCATGAGGTCCTCTTCCAGAAAATAACGCTTTGTAGGATCAATGACATCGATAAAATCTTCAAAAACACTTACTGAAAAATCATCGTCGATCTCCTTGGGCTCATAATGGCCGCGCTCCAGAACATAAGTGATCAAATCCAGCAGCAGTTTGTCCTTGTCGTCGGTTTCAAAAGATCGATTGGTAAAGCTG
>JARRLI010000242.1:0-3054 GCA_037387145.1 Robiginitalea sp.
AACAACTCGCATCACTTTGGAAACCGCCACCGTCGTTAAAATGAACAAGTCCTATACGGTCCTCATCAGCCTTATCGTGGCGCTGGGAGGCTTTCTGCTGGGTTTTGACAGCGCAGTAATTTCAGGGGCTGTAAGAGGGATTACGGTGTATTTCGAAATGACCGAGTGGATGCTCGGTTTTGCGGTAGGTTGTGTGGTCTTCGGGGCAATGGCAGGAAATCTGGTGGCAGGTCCTGTCAGCGACCGTTTCGGACGCAAGTCCGTCCTGATTGTGGTGGCCGCACTGTTTACAATTTCGGCTACCTGGTCTGCCCTGGCTACCGGTTACACAGAATTTATAATCGCCAGGATCATTGGCGGGATCGGGATCGGAGGTGCTATCCTGATCGCCCCGGTGTACATTGCGGAAATTGCCCCTCCCAAACTTCGGGGGAGCCTGGTATCCTTTAACCAACTGAACATCGTAATCGGGATTTCGGTAGCCTATTTTTCAAACTATTTCCTGGTAGACATGGGTGAAGAGAGCTGGCGTTGGATGTTGGGAGTGGAGGCCATTCCCGCACTGATTTACTTCCTGGCCCTGTTTACGGTCCCGAAAAGCCCGCGTTGGCTGATTCAGCGCCTGAACAAAGTTGCCCTTGCGCGGAAAATCCTCGTTAGGATAGGGGGGGAGGCATATGCGGAGGCAACCATCGTCGAAATCCAGCGGGGCCTGGCTAAGAAGGAGGCAAAAGGGAAACTCTCAGATCTACTGCAGAGCAAATATGCCACCATCATGATCATCGCGATCGGGATCGCCTTTTTCCAGCAAATTACCGGTATCAACGCCATATTTTACTACGCCCCAACCATCTTCGAACAGGCAGGCGGCAGTACGGATTCTTCCTTCCTACAGGCCATCGTCGTGGGTCTGACCAACCTTGTATTTACGCTTGTTGCCATCTGGGCCATCGACAAGCTCGGCAGGAAGCCCTTGTTGCTGATAGGAACCACATGCATGACCATAGCCCTGCTGATGGCTACCCTTGCTTTTAACAATGCCTCCTATCGATTTGACGAATCTACGCTTGCAAAGGTGTCCGATGCTGAAATCAAATCTGCCCTGGCAGATTTAAAGGATACTTCCTTTGACGGGCAGGCTGTCCTTTTTGAAGCGGTCAAAGGCAAGCTGGATCAGGAACAGTTTCTGGATTTCAAAAGGAATGAGATTACCAATTTTATACAGATCAATGCCACCCTGGTGCTGATCGCTATATTGCTGTATGTGGCTGCCTTTGCCATCTCCCTGGGGCCGGTAATGTGGACGCTGATCTCGGAGATCTTTCCGAGCAAGATCAAGGGGATTGCCATTTCCGTGGTGGGCTTTTTTAATTCCCTTGTCAGTTTTTCGGTTACCCAGGTATTTCCCTGGGAACTCTCTAACCTGGGACCCACCACCACCTTTGCCCTCTATGCCTTGTTATCTGCACTGGCAGTAGTTTTTGTGTCTAAATATGTAATCGAAACCAAAGGAAGGTCCCTTGAGGAAGTGGAAGAACTTTTAATTCGAAAGGCGTAATCCTTTAAACATAAAACAGAGTCTAATAAACATGCAACAAGAGTCAGGAATCCAAAGACTGGAAGAAGTAATATTGGGAGAAGAACGCTTTTTCAAGATATCCAACAGCGATGAACTGAGGCCGTTTTTCATGAGTATCGTAAGTGACTCCAACCACTGGATGTTTATCTCCAGCAACGGGGGTTTGACCGCTGGTCGAAAGAATGCCAACTTCGCCCTCTTTCCCTATTATTCTGACGACAAGATCACAGAATCTACAGAGATAACAGGGAGCAAGACCCTTATTCATGTAATGAGCCAGGGGAAGACGTCGTTTTGGGAACCCTTCACCATACGTCAGGCCGGACAGTACCATACTTCCCGGAACCTGTACAAGAATCTCTATGGCAATAAGGTGGTATTTGAAGAAATCAATCACGACCTGGAGCTTCGTTTCCGTTATGAATGGAACTCCAGCAACGCCTTTGGCTTTGTTCGGAAAGCCACCCTCAGCAACATTGGGAAAACTTCTGTGCACATCTCCCTTCTGGATGGAATCCAAAACCTGCTACCCTACGGGGTGGGAAGCGAGCTTCAGAATCGCCAGAGCAATCTGGTGGATGCCTATAAACGAAGTGAATTGCTGGAGGATTCAGGTCTTGGTATTTATGCGCTAAGTGCCATTATAGTTGACAAAGCCGAGCCCAGTGAAGCCCTGAGGGCCAACATCGCCTGGTCTCTGGGGTTAACGGACCCTGTGCACTTGGTTTCATCACGTCAATTGGAGGCATTCCGGAAGGGGCACGACCTGCGTCCGGAGAAAGATGTGAAAGCAGAAAAAGGCGCTTATTTTGTTCAGACGAGTTTTGATATCAGAGGGGGAGAAGCGAAGACCTGGATGATCGTCGCAAATGTGAACCAGGACCAGGCAGCCGTGGCCGGGCTGTCAGCTGCGATCCGGGAAGACAAACACCTGGAAGAAAAGGTCCTGGAGGATATTGAAAATGGAACTCGGAACCTTATCCGCCTGTGTGCGGCTTCAGACGGGCTGCAGTGCTCCAATGACAACCTCCGTGATACGCGTCATTTTTCAAACACGCTCTTCAACATCATGAGAGGGGGTATCTTCGACGATGGGTACACCATCGAAAAATGGGACTTCATGAACTACCTCAGGAAGGCCAACCCCAGGGTGTTCGCTGCCGCCGGTGAAAACCTGCTGGCGTTGCCCGAGCTCTTTTCCCGGGCCCGGCTGACGCAAACCTCTGAAGCCACTGACGATGTTGATTTCAAGCGCCTTTGCATTGAATACCTGCCGCTGAAATTCAGCAGAAGGCACGGGGATCCCAGCAGGCCCTGGAACATTTTCTCTATCAATACCCGCAGTGAAGTGGACGGGTCCAAGATTCTGGACTATCAGGGGAACTGGCGGGATATCTTCCAGAACTGGGAAGCCCTTGCCCACTCCTATCCCGATTTTATGGATGGAATGATTTTTAATTTTTTGAATGCCAGTA
>JARRLI010000243.1:0-4191 GCA_037387145.1 Robiginitalea sp.
GCAGGGGGCCCCAGCGCCGTACTGGAAAGCGGTTCAGGTCATCGCAGGATCTCGGAAAATCCCGGGCCTGGCCAAATTCCGGCATAAATTCAAAAGCCCCGTCTGTCTTAAACCTCCTGCCATGATAGCTGCAGCGGAGTTTCGAAGTCTTTCCGGCCTCGGTAACCACCATATATCCACGGTGGGTGCAGACATTGCTCAGGCAGTGGTACTCACCTTTTGAATCCCGGGTCAGTACCATGGGTTCATCCAGGAAATTTTCGAGCAACACAAAGGGGTATGCATAAGAACCGGATCCCAGCATACCTTCGTCCCCGATCCACTGCCACGATCTGCAAAAGACCTTTTCCTTAATTGCCTCATAGACCTGGGGGTCCCTGTAAAAAGACGAAGGCAGGGTGGAAGCCCTGCGGATATCCGGATCAATTGAAAACTTTTGGGCCACAAGCAAATTTTGTTTGTACTTTTAAATGTATGGATTTCTTCCCTATTAATCTCTTTTTATCGGTGCGGGTATTTTCCTGATGCCTTCGGCCCTTGCAGCATTTGGCGGTATCAGCATATTGGGATGGCTTGCTTCTTCCGTAGGAGCCATTTTGCTGGCCCTTGTATTCAGCAAATTATCCACCATGGTTGCCAGTACCGGGGGAGGCCCCTATGCCTATGCCCGAGCGGGTTTCGGGGATTACATCGGATTTCTGGTAGCCTGGGGATACTGGATCTCGGTCTGGGTCGCCAATGCCGCTATTTCCATAGCATTTGTGAGTGCCCTGGGGGTATTTTTCCCAATCTTAAAAGAAGAAGTAGTAGCTGCCCTGCTGCTGAGTTTGGCAGTGATATGGCTGCTGACCTGGGTAAATGCACAAGGGGTTCGCTCCTCGGGTAAACTCCAACTGGTTACTACGGCGCTCAAGCTGCTTCCGATCGGAGTGATCATCATTGGCGGCTTCTTCTATTTCAATCCGGACAACTTCATTCCGTTCAACGCAAGCGAGGAATCCCCTCTTGTCGCCATCGCCCTCACGGGTACGATGACCCTTTACGCCTTTTTAGGACTGGAGAGTGCCACGGTTCCCTCAGACAAGGTGGAGGATCCCGAAAAAACCATTCCAAGGGCGACTATGGTCGGGACCATAGTTACTACCCTGGTCTACATCCTCAGCACGGTGGTGGTGATGGGGATGATCCCTTTGGAATCCCTATCCCAGTCGACAGCCCCCTTTGCAGATGCCATGCGCATCATGAGCGGTAAATGGGGTGAGGGATTTGTAGCTGCAGGCGTAGCGATTTCCACCTTCGGAGCTCTGAACGGATGGATCCTGATACAGAGCCAGATCGCACAGGCTACAGCCAGGGACCGCCTCTTCCCTGTGATATTCAATAAGGAAAATAGCAAAGGGGTTCCCGTACGGGGGCTAATCATCGGAAGCATACTGACTTCTGTTGTGATCCTGATGAATTATACCGAAGGGTTGGTGGAGCAATTTAAATTTATGATTGTACTTTCCACCCTTTGTGTCCTGGTCCCGTATCTTTTTGCGGCAGCCGCCTATGTTACCCTGTCCCTTGAGCGCGTGTCCAGGGGAACTTCCCTGCTGGGCATCTTTTTGTTGGGAAGTGCCGCGTTTGCCTTTTCTATGTGGGCGATCTTTGGGGCGGGGGAAAATTCCGTATTCTGGGGCTTTATACTCCTGCTGCTGGGGACCCCGGTCTATGTGTGGCTTAAGTGGAAACAACAAAAAACTGATTGACCTTCTATGCTATGGAATTAACCTGCCATTCCGAATACCTGCCGTTGCACGCTGTATTCATAAGACCTTTAAAGTTCGCCTTCCAAGATGCCGCCTCAGTTGCGGCCCAGTGGGAGGAGTTAAATTATCTTTCACAACCTGATTATCAAAAGGCCCTGCGGGAATACGATGCATTTGAATCGCTGATAAGGGCCGCCGCCTCCGAGGTGCTCCCCATGGCCGGGGGAACAGACCTTTCCCTGGATTCGCTCTACTGCCGGGATGCTTCCATAGCAACGGATTATGGGATGATCCTGTGTAACATGGGCAAAGAATCGCGTCGGGGGGAGCCCGGTTACCACCAGGCCGTATACGAGGGGTTGGGTATTCCTATACTCGGAAAGATCGAGCCTCCCGGTACCCTGGAGGGAGGAGACCTTGCCTGGCTGGACACCCGGACCCTTGCCGTGGGCAATACCTATCGATCCAACCCGGAAGGCATAGAGCAGCTGAAATCCCTGCTGGCCCCTAAAGGCATACAGGTGATCGTAGTGGATCTGCCCCATTTCAGGGGGCCTTCGGATGTGTTCCACCTGATGTCCATTCTCAGTCCCGTGGATAAAGACCTGGCCGTGGTATATTCCCCCTTGATGCCTATTTCCTTCAGGCGGGAACTGCTGGACAGGAATTTCCAGCTCATCGAAGTTCCGGAAACCGAGTTCGATTCCCTGGGAAGCAATGTGCTGGCCGTAGCGCCCCGAAATTGTATAATGACAAAGGGAAACCCCGGAACGGAAAGTGCCCTGCGGGATGCAGGCTGCCGGGTTGCTGCCTACCAGGGAACCGAGATGAGCATAAAAGGTGGTGGGGGACCCACCTGCCTTACCCGCCCCTACCTCAGGAGGAAGTAACCTAGAGCTTCAGGTAAAAATCCCGGACCAGTTGGAGGTAGTCATTTGTATAGTGATGCCTGGAGGTTTCAATGACCAAATCATCCTCAACGGGGGCAGTTTTGCTTCGGGAAAATGCAAGCAGGCTTCGCTTAACGGCTGCTGCCGGATTTCCTTTTACCCGTGTAATGCGACGCGCAAAAAGGCCATACCCCACTGCTAGCTCGCGGAATGCTGCCTCCTGCCTGTAGGGCAGGATCAGAGAGAATACGCCTTCGGGTTCCAGCAGGCGGCTGACCCCCTGGAGCAGGATTTCGGCCGGGAGCGATTTACGCTGCCTGGCAATGTCCCTGGAATAATGACTGCTTTCAACGGTCGCCTCATAGAACGGGGGGTTGGAGACAATCAGGTCGTAGCCCTCCTCCATTTCAAGTGAAAAATCCTCGAACCCGCCGTGATAACAAAACAGCCGGTCCGCCCATTGGGAAGCCTCAAAGTTTTCGACGCATTGTTCAAAGGCTGCCCCATCGATCTCGATGGCGTCGATAGTTCCCGCCCCACACCGCTGTGCCAGCATCAGTGCAATGAGCCCGGTGCCCGTACCAATATCCAGAATGGATTCCGGTTGCCGGTCCACGGAAGCCCAGGCACCCAACAGCACCCCATCCGTCCCGACTTTCATGCTGGTGCGATCATGACGCACTTCAAACTGCTTGAAGCGAAAAGGGGAATCCATAGGGCTCAGGGGGTTTGCTTATCTGAGGGCGGTTCCGCCACCCTGCCCGGGGGTCGGTTTTCGTTCCCTTTGGCTCCTGTAAGTGCAGGAAAACCATCCCTTCCAGACTCCTGCCCCTGCATGGATCGATACCGGTGGGGCAATACGAGTTTCCAGTCTCCCTGTCGCACTGCCTGCAATTCATTTACCCGGTAGTAGAAGAAATAGGCCTCCTGCGGATGTTGCTGCGTAGCTCCGCTAAGCAGGGGCCACAGGTCCTTCCCATCAATGGGCTTTTCCGGCATGGGGGCCTGGCATATGGCAGCTATGGTGGGCAGCAGATCAATCGCCATGACCGGGGCCTTCAGGGTGGTACCGCTGGGCAACCTGCCCGGAAATTGCATGATGCAGGGTTCGCGCACACCCCCCTCCCAACTGGTCCCCTTGCCTTCCCGCAACACTCCTGCACTGCCCGCATGATTGCCATAGGAGAGCCACGGGCCGTTGTCGGAAGTAAAAATTACCCAGGTATTTTCACGGATCCCATTTTCTTCCAGGGCTTCCAAAACCTGTCCCACGGACCAATCGAGTTCCATGATGACATCCCCGTAAACGCCCCGCCCGGATTTTCCCCGGAATGAATCCGAAACAAAAAGCGGCACATGAGGTTGGGGGTGCGGGATATACAGGAAAAATGGCTGATCGCGATGCTGTTCAATGAATTCCACACTGCGGCGGGTAATTTCGCGGGTAAGGTCCGTTTGGTCCTCCAGGGTATCCACTACCTGTTCCTGCTGATAGAGCGGCAGTGGGCCGAAGTTAAATACTGATCCCTGCTGGTGGTGCCCGGGCCACA
>JARRLI010000244.1:0-2994 GCA_037387145.1 Robiginitalea sp.
CGCCTGAATTATCGGAAAAGACGCCCTATTCAAACCCATATCTTTGGATCCCTGTGAAACATGCGGAATCCGTAAATCCACACAATGCTTAATAAATACAGTAAAAATATCACCCAGGATCCTACGCAGCCTGCGGCGCAGGCCATGCTTTACGCCCTGGGACTCACCGAGGAAGAACTGAAGAAACCATTTGTTGGTATCGCGAGTACGGGGTATGAAGGAAACCCGTGTAATATGCACCTCAATGACCTGGCACTGGATGTCAAGGAAGGTACGCGGGCAGGAGGGCTGGTAGGCCTTATTTTCAATACCATAGGAGTGAGCGATGGTATTTCCATGGGCACATATGGAATGCGCTACTCCCTTCCTTCACGGGATATCATAGCAGACTCCATGGAGACGGTAGTGCAGGCGATGAACTACGATGGATTGGTTACCGTTGTGGGTTGCGACAAGAATATGCCGGGTGCGCTAATGGCCATGATCCGGCTTAACCGGCCTTCCATTATGGTGTATGGTGGGACCATTGCCTCAGGGTGCCTGAATAACAAAAAGCTGGATGTGGTTTCCGCCTTTGAAGCCTGGGGGCAGAAGGTGGCCGGTAATATGGATGAGGTTCAGTATAAAGAGGTTATTCAGCACGCCTGTCCAGGACCCGGAGCATGTGGAGGGATGTATACTGCCAATACCATGGCATCCGCGATCGAGGCACTGGGGATGTCCCTTCCTTATAGCAGTTCGAATCCTGCAGTGGGGTCAGAAAAGAAAAATGACGCCCTTAAGGCAGGCAAAGCATTAAAGTATCTTTTGGAAACCGATCTGAAACCACTTGATATCATCACACGGAAATCCCTTGAAAACGCCGTGCGCCTTGTGGTGCTTATGGGAGGTTCTACGAATGCGGTCCTTCATTTTCTGGCAATTGCCAGGGCAGCTGAAGTGCCTTTTACGCTGGATGATTTTCAGCGAATAAGTGACCGCACCCCATTTCTGGCAGATCTGAAACCGAGCGGGAAGTTTCTGATGGAAGACGTGCACAGGGTGGGAGGAATACCTGCCGTACTCAAGTTTATGCTTGAAAATGGATTGCTTCACGGGGACTGTATGACGGTGACGGGAAAGACGCTGAAGGAAAACCTGTCTGGAGTCCCATCCCTGGTCGAAGGCCAAAAGGTAATCCACCCATTGGATCGGCCGATCAAAGAAACTGGTCACCTTCGGATTCTATATGGGAATCTCGCTTCAGAGGGTTCGGTCGCTAAGATAACCGGAAAAGAAGGTCTCCGTTTTGAGGGCCCTGCCCGGGTATTTGAAAGTGAATTTGACGCCAACAGGGGTATAGGAGAAGGAAAGGTCAAGGCTGGGGATGTGGTGGTTATTCGCTATGAAGGGCCTAAGGGTGGACCGGGTATGCCCGAGATGCTCAAGCCCACCAGTGCTATCATGGGTGCCGGTCTGGGAAAATCCGTTGCGCTGATCACTGATGGTCGATTTTCCGGCGGAACACACGGTTTCGTAGTTGGGCATGTAACCCCTGAAGCTCAGGCAGGCGGTACTATTGCACTTCTCAGGGACGGTGACCAGATTACTATTGATGCAGAACAAAACGCTATCTCCGTTGCCTTGAGCACAGCTGAGCTGGAAGAACGACAGAAGACCTGGAAAGCCCCTGAACTTAAAGTTAAAAAGGGAAGTCTCTATAAATACGCAAGAACAGTTTCATCAGCCTCAATAGGCTGTGTAACCGATGAAATTTAATTTTAAACTGGAAGCAGCCAATTATGGAAGAAGTTAAGCCTGTATCCAAAACCAAATCCGCCGAAGCCAAAAAGCGCATTAGCGGTGCTGAAGCAATTATACACTGCCTGATTGCAGAAGGGGTGGATGTTATCTATGGGTATCCGGGAGGTGCCATCATGCCTGTATACGATGAACTCTATAAATACAGATCCGAGCTGAACCATGTCCTTACACGGCATGAACAGGCGGCCACGCATGCGGCACAGGGGTATGCCCGTGTGAGCGGTAAAGCGGGGGTAGCTTTAGCTACTTCCGGACCAGGGGCAACGAACCTGGTAACCGGTCTGGCAGATGCCCAGATAGACTCCACTCCCATGGTCTGCATTACCGGGCAGGTCCCGAGACACCTGCTGGGATCGGATGCTTTTCAGGAAACCGATATCATTGGGATATCTACGCCCGTTACAAAATGGAACTATCAAATCACCAAAGCCTCGGAAATCCCCCGGGTTATGGCAGAGGCCTTTTTCATAGCCCGATCTGGCAGGCCCGGACCAGTACTGGTTGATATTACCAAAAATGCGCAGTTCGAAGAACTGGACTTTGTTTACAAACCCTGCAAGGGTGTCCGCAGCTATATACCGGTTCCCAAGCCGGATCTTACTGCCATCCGGGACGCAGCAGACCTTATCAATAATGCCAAAAAGCCTTTTATCGTTTACGGGCAAGGAGTGATTCTCGGAGGTGCTGAAGCGGAACTAAATACACTGGTCGAGAAGGCTGGTATCCCTGCGGCCTGGACCATACTGGGATTATCTGCCATGGAGTCCAGGCATCCGCTGAACGTAGGCATGGTCGGGATGCATGGCAATTACGGGCCCAATGTGCTCACCAATGAATGTGATGTCCTTATAGCCATCGGTATGCGATTCGACGATCGGGTGACCGGGAGCCTGGATACCTATGCGAAACAGGCTAGAATCATTCATTTCGATATCGACCCCAGCGAGGTGAATAAAAATGTGGAAGTAGATGTAGCCGTTCTGGGAGATGCCCGCGAAACACTATCCCTGTTAATACCTCTGATTCAAGAAAACAGTCATCCTGCTTGGAAAAAGGAATTCGATATCAAGTATGAAGAGGAATTTAGAACGGTCATAGAGAAAGATATTCATCCAACCAAGCCTGGGCTGACCATGGGCGAGGTGGTGGAGGAAATCAACAGGGCTTCTGACGAACAGGCCATAATAGTCA
>JARRLI010000245.1:0-5503 GCA_037387145.1 Robiginitalea sp.
AATCGATCCTCGAAGGGAATGATCCTGATTGTGGGCTGTTTCATTCTCTATGGGTAGTTTACCGTAATTCCCTTATTCCGATTTTCTTCGGTAGGTTCCTTCCATTAGCTTGGAACTTTTGTCCCCGGTTTCCATGTAAAGGGTCCATTGGAAGGTGTCCGACCCTGTAAATTCCCAGGTTTCCACATAATTGGAAACACTGCCATCTTCCGAATAGGCTGTAAGATCATTGATCATGGTATTTCCCTCAAAACGGGTGGTGTAATCAAACAAAGCCACTGGCATTTGAATTGCGGTAAAATACCCCTTTAGGTGATTTTCTCCGGGGTGCCAGAACCAGGCCCCCTGGGAGACAAGTCTGGGGATACCCTCCGACACTGCATAGCTTTCTGCGTGTAAGGAGCGTTTGCCCACGCCCCATGTAAAGACCTGGAAGGTGTTGTCCAGATGCCATTCCCCGCCTATGAGTCGTGAAAAGGATTGCAGTTCGGTTACGTACTGGTCCTGTTCCTGGGAAAAAAGAGGTCCCCATGAACATAGAATCAATAACAATACAGGGAGTAGCAGGAGTTGTTTAGAATATTTTGGCATGATTACATATGCTGATCAGTGACCGGTAAAAGGGTTATAATTAATCGAAATATAATACCTGCGATTATCGCAGAAGGAATAACAAGATACTCAAATACCTTTTGGCAACCAACCTGCCAAAAACCTATTTCACTTCCCATCCTGGTCATGATACCGAAAATGACAAATCTCTGAGCCCTAACAATTCAACTGCCAACTCCCTGCCCCTGCCTTTACTGCCATCTGCATTAACACCTCATTAAGAAATCAAAATCCCCTTTTTACTACCTTTAACGATTAACTAACAAAACTATCCATGAAGCGAATCGCAATTTCCCTCGGAATCGTCCTGGCAGTCCTTGGCTGCAAAAAAGAGGCTAAAACGCCTACAGTGGCTGAAACCCTAAAGTCGTATACCATTGAACAGATGATGGACAATGAAAATGTGGGCGGGGGCAGTTTTTCCCCGGACAAATCCAAATTGCTAATCTCCAGCAACCGGTCCGGTATTTACAATATGTACACCGTTCCCGCAGAGGGTGGAGAATTTACACCGGTCACAGCTTCAGACAGTTCTTCCGTCTTTGCCATTTCATACTTTCCGGAGGATGAGCGAAAGCTTTTCCGTATGGATGACAACGGGGATGAAATCTATCATATCCATCTTATGGAAGAAGATGGGGCACACAGGGATCTTACACCCTGGGAAGGTGCGCGTTCCCTATTCTATGGGTGGTCTAAGGACAGGCAGGCTTTTTATTTTGCTTCCAATCAGCGGGATAAACGGTACAATGATCTGTACAAAATGGATCTTGAAACCCTGAGCCCCACACTGCTGTATCAGAACGAAGAAGGTTACAGCCTGGGGGGAATTTCACATAATGAACAATTCATAACCCTCAGTAAGGAAATCAATACCAATGACAGCGATCTCTTTCTGTATGACAGGTCTTCCGAATCCCTGACAAAAATCAACGAAAACCCTTCCGGGAATTCGTCCCAGGACTTCACCCCGGATGATAGTGCTCTAATTTACAGTACGGACGATGGGGGTGAATTTGCCTACCTGATGAAATACACTATTGCCAGTGGCAGTCGAGAAAAAGTCATGGAGCGGGAATGGGACATCGTAGGGAGTTACTTTACCGAAAACGGAACCTATCAGGTGACCTATATCAATGAAGACGCAAAGAACGTTATTGAAGTAACAGAAGTTGCTACGGGTGAACCCATGAGGCTCCCCACCCTGGAAGGAATGAATATCAACAATGTGAGCTTCTCTATGGATGAATCTCAAATGCGTTTCTATGCGGGAGATTCCAATTCCCCTTCCAATCTTTATCTATACGACCTTGAATCAACAGGAATGCAGCAACTTTCCGATGTTCTGAACCCTGAGATCGACGCCTCCCATCTGGTAAAGGCCGAGGTAGTACGGTTCCCTTCCTTTGATGGCGTGGAAATACCGGCCATTTACTACAGGCCCCATCAAGCCACAGATGCAAATCCCGTTCCTGCACTGGTTTGGGTACACGGCGGGCCAGGAGGACAATCCCGTCAGGGATTCAATTCACTTATCCAGTACCTGGTAAATCACGGGTATGCCGTCCTTGCGGTAAATAACCGCGGAAGTTCAGGGTACGGTAAATCCTTTTATCAGATGGATGATCAGAACCACGGCGATAAGGACCTTAAGGATTGCATTGCCGGGAAGGAATGGCTCACTGGGCAGGCAATTGTTGATGGAGACAAAATTGGCATCATCGGAGGTTCTTACGGAGGATATATGACCATGGCCGCCCTGACCTTTGCTCCAGAAGAATTCAATGTGGGAGTGAATATCTTTGGCGTTACCAACTGGATACGGACCCTGCGTTCCATTCCACCCTGGTGGGAGTCCTTCAAGGACGCACTGTACCAGGAAATGGGTGATCCCTACAGCGCCGATTCAGTCCGTCTAAGAGCTATTTCCCCCCTTTTCCACACAGAGAATGTCACCAAGCCGCTGATTGTGCTCCAGGGGTCCCAGGACCCAAGGGTGCTGCAGGTAGAATCGGATGAGATCGTGGAAGGTGTTCGCCAGAATGGAGTACCTGTGGAATATGTCCTTTTTGAAGACGAGGGGCATGGGTTCCTCAAAAAGGAAAACCAGATTGAAGGCTATAGCAAGATCCTTGAATTCCTGGATACGTATCTAAAGGATGACCCCGGAACCCCTATCCGGGACGATGCCATGGAAGACGCAAAACTGGAATCCGAATAACGAACTGCTGAGATTTGAGCAAGAAACCCTTTGAAAAAAATCAGATCCTGCGGGCAGGCCGCCTTTTCGCCCTGCTATTACTTATGCCTGGTTTACTATCTTCCCTTGGGGCGCAGGAAACAGGGGAGATTCATACCGAAGCACAGTTCCGTTATTATGAGACCCTCTCAGAGTTCAACCAGTTATTGCTCAGAACCGGCCTGAACTATCACATCAGCGAGAAAGCCATTGCCACCCTGGGTTATGCATATATCGATACAGATCCCACCTACGAGGATTCTCAGGACCTGCTGAATGACCTAAAGGAACACCGTATTTTCCAGCAATTCATTCTGCTCAACAAGGTCGGGAAATTTAATTTCGAACATCGGTACCGACTGGAACAGCGCTTCCTGGATATTGAAGGTGAAAAGGATACACGGCACCGGGTGCGCTACCGGTTGCAGCTGACCTTTCCACTTTCACAGACCTTCTTCCTGAATTTCTATGATGAGATCTTCCTGAATCTTCAGGACGATATATTTAACCAGAACCGGCTTTATGCCGCCCTGGGATATCGGTTTTCCAAAAAGGGCAATATTCAGGTAGGGTACCTGAAAAACCATTTTGACGGCATTAATTTTGACAGGCTGCAGTTTGCCATCTTTTACAACCCTGATCTAAGGTCCCTGTTCCAAAATCAAACTCCAGACTAATCCGGCGATTCCCTCGTTCAATGAACCCAATGGCAGTTAACTCAATTCCTGTAAGAAGGTCCATAGGGACCTGCTTATTGTTCATCCTGATATTCACCAGAAGCTATACCCAGGAATACGGAAATGCTTTCCCGCTCAACACACTGGAACCGGAGGCCCTGGCCTCTATTAAGATTAACGGGGTTCTCTTCCACCAGTTAGCCAAAAGCGAAGGGGATGAGGGAGAAATCGCCGCCCTTTGTGACTGCAGGTATACCATGCTGAAATCAGAGGATCCTGGCCTTCCGTGGATTGCCTATACACTGTTTGAAGGGGAACACAGGTTCGCCCTGAGCTTTGGAGCACAGGATAACGGCAGGCTCGGCATTACCCACCTGGATCTGATCGGTGCCAGGGCAACGGTTACCCTGAAGGGAGTAACCCTTTCCAGGGGAGATACTGTAAAAAAGCTCGGGGCTCTTAAAAGTCGTAAGCAATACAATGGCGGAGCCCTGCATTTTGCCCTGTTCGCAGCAGATGCCGGGGATACCTTTTTCCACATTGATTTTGAACCCATGTCCGGCGAAATTCAAAAAATAGGCTACATCGTTCCCTTTTAAAGGTTCTTGCCCGGGAATAAGTCACAAGGGCTCATTGGTTTTTCCGAACTTCGTGGAAAGACCCTTCACATGAACACAGCAAAATTGCAATTTCCCAGCCGGCAGGGACACCAACTCATGGGACGCCTTGTACTCCCCGCAGATCGAAAGCCCCATAATTTTGTCTTATTTGCCCATTGTTTCACCTGTACCAAAAACCTGGCTGCTGTGCGCAACATAAGCGCCGCTCTTGCCCGGGCAGGTTTTGGGGTACTGCGCTTTGATTTTACTGGATTGGGTGAAAGCGAAGGGGAATTCTCAGACACTACGTTTTCCGGAAATGTAGAAGACCTGGAAGATGCGGCAGCCTTCCTGAAAGAAAACTATCTGCCTCCCGGTCTTTTAGTAGGGCATTCCCTCGGGGGGGCCGCCGTAATTTTTGCTGCTGCCAGGCTCCCTTCAGTAAAGGCTGTAGCGACCCTGGGAGCCCCTGCAGACCCAAAACACGTTACCCGGCTGATCCAAAGTGATGTGACTGAAATAGAAGCAGAAGGCAAGGCCCGCGTTACTATCGGTGGCCGGGAATTCACTATTAAAAAGAATTTCCTCGAAGACCTGCAGTCCCACGGGCTCCCGCAAATAGTCAAGAAATTAGGGCGGGCTATTTTAATCCTTCATTCCCCCCAGGATACCATCGTATCCATCAAAAATGCGGAAGAGATTTATTTGGCTGCCCGGCATCCAAAGAGTTTTGTGAGTTTGGATGGGGCCGACCACCTTCTAAGTTCTGAAGCAGATTCAGTATATGCGGGCAATGTGATCTCCGGATGGGCAGGCCGTTACCTGCTACAACCGGAGCCTTCCCGCCCCAAAAGTGATCACCAGGTAGTAGCCAGCCTGGACCGGGAGGATTCTTTTACAACAAACATGAAGGTGGGCAACCACTATCTGACCGCTGATGAACCGGTGGATTTCGGTGGGCATGATTTTGGCCCCTCCCCTTATGAACTTCTCTCTGCCAGTCTTTCCGCCTGTACTGTGATGACGCTGCACATGTACGCCAGGCGGAAAGATTGGCCCCTTGATACTGTAGAGGTGCATATCACCTATGGAAAAGAACACGCCAGGGACGGGGTGGCGTGCCTGGACGACCCAAACGCCAAAATCGATACCTTTCAGCGGGAGATTACCCTCATAGGAGACCTCGATGATACCCAGCGAAAGAGGTTGTTGCAGATAGCGGATAGGTGTCCGGTACACCGCACCCTCCATTCCCCTACCCAGGTAATCACCAGGGAACGGAGGTAGTGCTACGGCCTTTTCCGGAATAAAACCCTACCGGACCCCGTGAGGTTACCCAACAGACCGGAGTGATATTAACTTAGACCGTTCCCCAT
>JARRLI010000246.1:0-2959 GCA_037387145.1 Robiginitalea sp.
GGGAGCACGAAGAATAAATCAACTCATTGAGAAAGAACTGGAATTCATAAGGGGATTGGATTATCAGGTGCTTTGGCAGTGTGGCAAGGTGTACTATGACGCTTATCGTAAGTATAACTCCAAAGATGTACAGGTTCGCGCTTTTATCAGCGAAATGGGAGCGGCATTTGCTGCAGCAGATCTCATTATCTCCAGGGCAGGAGCGGGATCCGTATCCGAATTATGCCTGGTCGGAAAACCAGTACTTTTTATACCGTCGCCCAACGTGGCAGAGGACCATCAGCGTAGGAATGCCGAGGCCATTGTGGCCAGGAAAGCAGCCCTGATGCTGGCTGAGACGGAGTTGGAGAAAGACTTTGAAGACACCTTTAGGGACCTGGTTACTGATCCGGGTCTAATGAAACAGTTGGGTGTTAATATCAGTAATCTTGCCAGGCCGTCAGCCACAAGTGACATTGTGGATGAACTCGAGGAACTATTGAAAAAAAGGAATGAAACTCGATAAGATACAACGAGTCTATTTTATTGGTGCAGGCGGGATCGGAATGTCCGCCCTGGCGCGTTTTTTCTGCGGAGCGGGAAAATCTGTGGCCGGGTACGACAAGACACCAACCCCCCTAACCCAAGCCTTGCAGGACGAGGGAGTGACGTTGTTTTTCGAGGAGGCTGTACAGGTTATTCCGCCATCATTCAGGGATCCATCAGGCACCCTGGTGGTCTACACCCCTGCCATTCCACAAACCAATCCTCAACTGACGTTCTTCCGGAAAGGTGGATTTCTGCTGAAAAAACGCGCAGAGGTTCTGGGGATGCTCAGTGAAGATACCCGATGCCTGGCCGTGGCAGGTACACATGGCAAAACCACCACTTCCTGCATACTGGCACATTTGCTTCGGGAGGTTGGTCTGGAGCTAACTGCTTTTCTGGGGGGTGTTTCTGAAGACTTCGGCAGCAATTTCCTAATGGAGGGAACAGAATTCTCGGTGGTAGAGGCGGATGAATTTGATCGCTCGTTCTTGTGGCTTTCCCCTGAAGTGGCCTGCATAACCTCCATGGATGCAGATCATCTGGACATTTACGGATCGGGCGAAGCGCTTGAAGAATCCTTCCGGGATTTCGCTGACAGGGTTCGTCCCGGGGGAACCCTCCTGGTAAGAAACGGATTGCCAGTGCCAGGACTCAGATATGGGATTGACGATGACTCAGAGTACAGCATTCGCAATCTCCGGATCGAATCAGGGTGTTATCTGTTTGACATTGAAACCCCTCAGGAACTAGTGGAGGGCGTGCGGTTCTGCAAGCCCGGACATCACAACCTGCTCAACGGGTTGGCTGCTTTTGCCATGGCCCTGCAGGTAACTCCCTGCTCTGACCGCCTGGCCGAGGCCCTGGGGACCTTCAAAGGGGTAGAACGCAGATTTTCATACAGGATAAATGATCCTGACCTGATATATATAGATGATTATGCGCATCATCCCACAGAGATCGATGCAGTATATCAGGCGATTCATGAGATGCACTCCGGCAGAGAGGTATTGGCGGTATTCCAGCCTCACCTCTATTCCCGTACAAGGGACTTTGGAGCTGCCTTCGCGGAGAGCCTTTCCAGATTCGATGAAATCTGGCTGCTGGATATCTATCCTGCAAGGGAGAGGGCCATAGCGGGAATTGACTCCCGCTGGCTGCTTGATCAAATTAAGAATCCACGGAAACGATGGATTTCAAAAAACAAGCTTGTTCAGGAAATAACAAAGCGACGCCCCCAGGTACTGATAACCATGGGAGCTGGAGATATTGGGCTGCAAGCCCCCCTTATTCAAAATGTTTTACGCCATGCGAGTTAATTGGAACGTGTTGAAATTAATTGGTTTAATATGCTGCACCACAGCGCTTTATGCTTTTTCTGATGTGCGTAATTCCGACCGTAAAATCCGGGATTTGCGCATTCAGTTCGAAGAAGGCGAAAATCTTTATTTGACCGAGAGTATGGTTAATAAATTGTTAATACAAAATTATGGCCCTATCCGGAATGTGGGCAAAGAAAGGGTAGTTTTGAATACTATAGAGTCGGTCCTGAGGACCAATGATATGGTCAAAAATGCCCAGGTTTTTCTTACTGTTGATGGTGAACTTAACACAAAAATCACACAACGACGCCCTGTCGGACGTGTGGCAGTAACAAGTCCATTTTATCTGGACGATGAGGGGCTGAAAATGCCCCTTTCATCCAATTATTCTGCACGAGTCCCCATCATTACGGGTAACATCACAGGCAAAACCCTTAGGGATGCCTATGTGATCTTGAAGTATATCAACCAGGATCCGTTTCTGAACAAGAATGTAATAGGAATCCATATTGAAGGGGAATCCGATTACTGCCTGAAGTTTCGACTGGAGCATTTTGTTGTGCGTCTGGGCGATGTGACGGACCTGGATGAGAAGTTCCAGAACTTCAAGGCCTTCTATACCAAGGCCATGGAGGAAAATACCCTGATGTCATATCAGGTGGTGAGTCTTGAATTTGAAAACCAGGTAGTTTGTACTAAAATTTAATTCAGCATGGAAGAAGCGATTTATTCAGTAGGTCTCGATATCGGAACCACCAAGATCGTAGCCATTATCGGGAAGGAAAACGAATATGGTAAGATCGAAGTGTTGGGCATCGGCAGGTCCCGCAGTCTGGGGGTTCACAGAGGAGTGGTGAACAATATCACGCAAACCATACAATCCATTCAGCAGGCCGTGGAACAAGCCGAGGCAGATTCGGGAATCAATATCGGCTCAGTTACCGTGGGTATTGCAGGGCAGCATATTCGTTCCCTTCAGCACAGCGACTACATTACCCGCCCGGATTCCGAGGAGGTAATCGGTGAGGAGGACCTCGATAAACTTTGCAACCAGGTATACAAACTGGTAATGCTCCCGGGGGAGGAAATAATCCATGTCCTGCCGCAGGAAT
>JARRLI010000247.1:0-3482 GCA_037387145.1 Robiginitalea sp.
TGAAACCTGGCAGTTATTCCTTGGTTTTTCTTTCAGCCAGAAAGACCTTCTTCAATTGGATTCAGGGGCTGAACAGGAATCCATACAGGAAATTATTTTACCCCCACCAGAATCATACACTTTTTACCGACAGGTTTAATGCAAGTATGTTTTATCAATTTGCCTGAATAGGGCATTCTTTAATCTAGTTTCATGTTTAAAAATATAAAACGGGATCTTCCTGCCAGTATCGTTGTGTTTTTTGTGGCACTTCCACTTTGCCTCGGGATTGCCCTGGCCAGTGGTGCCCCACTATTTTCGGGACTCATAGCGGGTATCGTGGGAGGCATTATAGTAGGATCCCTCAGCGGATCCCAGGTTGGTGTCAGCGGTCCTGCGGCAGGTCTGGCAGCCATAGTTTTAACTGCTATTGGCACCCTGGGAGGTTACCAGAATTTTCTATTAGCCGTAGTGCTCGGCGGGGCTATACAGCTGTTTTTCGGAATCCTGAGAGCGGGAATTATTGGGTACTACTTTCCATCCTCCGTCATCAAAGGCATGCTTACAGGGATCGGGATCATAATTATCTTGAAACAGATCCCTCATTTCTTTGGCTATGATGCCGACCCCGAGGGGGATTTTGCCTTTATGCAGGTGGACGGGGAAAATACGTTTTCGGAGATCTTCAGATCCTTCCAGAATATATCTGCAGGTTCTACGCTGATCGCATTCATAGGACTGGCCATTCTGATACTCTGGGAGCGTGTGCTGTCCCAAAAATATAAGATCTTTAAATTGATCCAGGGGCCTCTGGTAGCAGTGGTCGTTGGGATCCTTTTCTACCTAATCACCAAGGACTCCCAGGCGTTAGGCATCTCCTCGGACAATCTTGTAAGTGTGCCCGTGCCCGAGGATGCAGAATCCTTTCTGGCACAGTTCAGTTTTCCAAACTTTGGAGTCATCGGCCAACCGGAGATTTGGATAACCGCATTTACCATTGCACTGGTAGCGAGTCTGGAAACCCTGCTTTGTGTGGAAGCTACCGACAAACTGGACCCGCACAAAAGGGTTACTCCCACAAATCGGGAATTGCTGGCCCAGGGTGTTGGGAATATGATATCCGGGCTTATAGGAGGTCTGCCGGTAACCCAGGTAATCGTGCGTAGTTCTGCCAACATCCAATCCGGGGGGCAGACAAAAATGTCCGCAATTATACATGGGTTCTTTTTGCTGATCTCCATCATCCTGATACCTGGCTTACTCAATATGATCCCCCTGTCTGTTTTGGCGGCGGTGCTCTTCCTGGTAGGCTATAAACTCGCGAAACCCGCTTTATTCAAAACGATGTACAATCTGGGATGGAAGCAATTTGTCCCGTTTATTGTGACCGTAGCGGGTATTATTTTTACGGATCTCCTGGTGGGCATTGGCCTCGGGCTTGGAGTCGGGATCGTGGTCATCTTGATCAAGAGCTATCAGAACAGCCACTTTCTGCATATTGTTGATAAAAGTAATGGGAGCGACAGGATTCGGATGACCCTTGCGGAAGAAGTTACATTCTTCAACAAAGGTGCCATCCTGAAAGAATTGGATCAACTTCCAAAAAACACCTTCTTGGAACTTGATGTTCGTAAGACGCGCTACCTGGACAACGATATTATTGAGATCCTTGATGATTTTTCCTTCAAGGCCCGGGAACGCAACATCGATATATTGTTAATTTCCAACAGGGGTGAAATAACAAACCCCTTAAGTTATAGTGAATTCTTCAAACTAAAGCCAAAGACGGCCTGATAATACCATCATATATGAAAGCACTTACAAAAGAAGCACAAGCTATGATAAGCCCTTCCGGAGCCATTACATTACTCCGGGAAGGAAACCAACGATTTGTAAAAAACAACCATGCCCATAGAGACCTGCTGGAACAGGTAAGGGATACCGCCAAGGGTCAATTTCCCTTTGCCACGATCCTGAGTTGCATCGATTCCCGGGTTTCCGCGGAACTGATTTTTGACCAGGGCGTAGGAGACATTTTCAGCGTTCGCGTTGCAGGGAATATCGTTAATGAGGACTTGCTCGGAAGCATGGAATTTGCATGCAAACTGGCGGGCACCAAAATAATCCTTGTGCTGGGACACACCTCTTGTGGAGCGGTAAAGGGGGCCTGTGATGATGCACGCCTAGGTAACCTTACGACCTTGCTCGCCAAGATAAAGCCGGCGGTGGAGGCTGTTCCCCAGCCGGAAAATCCATCGGAGCGAACCTCACAGAACCTGGAATTCGTAGATCAGGTTGCCGAAACCAATGTGCGTCTAACCATGGAAAATATCCGAAAACAAAGTCCCGTACTTAAAGAAATGGAAGAAAAGGGTGAGATCGTTATTGCTGGAGGCATGTACGATATCAGTTCTGGTGAAGTCAGTTTCCTGGGTTCCTGATTCTGAGTTGATCAGAAAACCATTCGGAAGATCTCTTTGTCAATCCCTGACCATACCTAAAATAATGCTACCTTAAGGCGACTATATAGAGGACGGCCTTCCATGAAAAACCTCTTCTCAAACTTAAGGGGTGACCTTTTCGGTGGTATTACCGCCGGCGTTGTCGCTTTACCTCTTGCCCTGGCTTTCGGGGTAAGCTCAGGTCTGGGGCCAACTGCTGGTCTTTACGGTGCAATTTTCCTGAGTTTTTTCGCAGCGCTTTTTGGAGGTACGCAGACACAGATCTCGGGACCAACCGCCCCCATGACCGCGGTGAGCATGGTCGTTATTGCGGGAATCCTCGCTATTAACGACGGGGATGTGGAAAAAGCGCTTCCTTCAATTCTTCTCGTTTTCCTGTTGGCCGGTCTGATGCAAATCATCCTGGGAATTCTTGGGCTTGGGAGGTATATCAGGTATATTCCCTATCCTGTGATCTCCGGCTTCATGACTGCGATTGGGCTGATTATCATCCTGACCCAGATTCTTCCGGGGATCCTGGTCCTGGAAGATTTTAAGGAGACTATAGCGCGATCCCAGGAAATCACGGAATCGGCGATTCAACTGGAGGCACAAACCCTTGCGGGCTCCGCCGCTTCAGGGGTACTCGGAACTTTTAAAGCCCTGCCCCGGGCAGTTAGAAACATCAGTTGGATTGAACTCCTGTTGTGTCTTGTAACCATCGGTATTATATATGGTTTTGCCCGTGTCACTACGAGCATTCCAAGTACATTGGCTGCTCTGTTGCTGGTATCTGTGGCAGCACACCTTTTAAAGCTCGATTACAGGCCCATAGAGGAAATCCCTCAAGGTCTTCCCCTTCCGGAGTGGCGGGTTTTTACGGAAATAAATATGACAACAGTTACCGCACATGTATTTACAGCCCTCACCCTTGCCCTGCTAGGGGCTATTGATTCCCTCCTGACTTCAGTGGTTGCGGACAACATGACCAAAACCAGGCACAAACCAAACCGGGAGCTGATCGGGCAGGGAATCGGGAACAGTATTGCGGCTGTATTCGGA
>JARRLI010000248.1:0-2951 GCA_037387145.1 Robiginitalea sp.
GCCTGCCCGGTTCATATCCGAGGGCATATCAACCCAGCGGGTCTCGAATCCGATCCCTTCAAAGGCCTTGCCGAATACCGCTCCTACTTCCCTTACTCCCTGCAGGTTCAGTGTCCCACTGTTGATATTGACCACTTGTGCCAGGAAGTCGATCGCCTCCGGGGCATTACGCGTTACCGCAGCGGCTATCTTCTTTTCGGTCCGGGTAAGTTTCTGGGCAGTTGTGTTGCCGGGTATGGCCAACAGACACAGGAGCAAAAGAAGAAATTTCATGGTTTTTATTTTTTATGGTTCTCTGATAAGGGTTCGGTTTCCAGAAATCCCTGGGCACGCATCCATTCATCATTGTAAATCTTCCCGACATACCGGCTTCCATGGTCATGGAAAAGGACGACCACAACATCCCCGGGGCCAAAGTGTTCTTTCAGCTGCAGTACCCCCTTGATAGCCGCTCCCGCCGAGTTCCCCAGGAACATCCCTTCTTCCCTGGCAAGGCGTCGGGTGTAGACGGCTGCATCCTTGTCGGTAACCTTCGTGAAACCGTCTATAATGCTGAAATTCACATTAGCAGGAAGGATGTCCTCCCCGATACCTTCCGTTACGTATGGATAGATCTCATTCTCATCGAAAATCCCTGTTTCATGATACTTTTTGAATACGGACCCATAGGTGTCTACTCCCCATACCTTTACCTTCGGATTCTTCGATTTCAGGTAAGCCCCTACCCCTGAAATAGTTCCCCCGGTACCCACACCAACCACGAAATGCGTGACTTTCCCATCTGTCTGCTGCCAGATCTCAGGTCCGGTACTTTCAAAATGGGCCTCTGTATTTGAGGGATTGTCATACTGGTTGACATACCAGGCACCGGGGATCTCTGCGGCAAGCCTCCGGGCTGTGGAATAATAGCTCCTTGGATCTTCCGGAGCCACATCGGTGGGGCAGACGTGAACCTCGCAGCCCACTGCTTTCAGGATATCGATCTTTTCCCTTGATTGCTTATCGCTGATCACGCAGATCATCCGGTACCCTTTTATGATAGCTGCCAGGGCGAGGCCCATGCCTGTATTTCCAGAAGTCCCTTCCACAATGGTACCCCCGGGTTTAAGGAGCCCCTGTGTTTCTGCATCCTCTATCATCTTCAGCGCCATCCGGTCCTTCACTGAATTTCCCGGGTTAAACGTTTCATATTTAGCCAGGACCAGGCAGGGCAAATCAGCTGTGATACGGTTGATTTTTACAAGGGGGGTATTGCCAATGGTCCCAAGAATGTTCTCAGCATATTCCATAGGCAGCAAAGATACAAAGCCCGGGAAGATAAAACGAAATTCCTATTCGAAGCGGATCGCCCGGACCGGGCTGATGCGGGTAATGATCCAGGAAGGGATCAGCAGCATAAACAGGCAGAGCACCAGGACCCCCAGATTGAGGACGAGCAGGGTGGGCAAATCCATATAGACAGGGATGTAATCCATATAGTACTCCTCCGGATTCGGAAATTTGAAAACACGGTATTTCCACTGCAGCCCCAGCAACCCCAACCCCAGCACATTTCCCCAAAAAAGACCCAGGCCGATCAGGTAGGCTGCGTTGTAGAGGAACACCTTCCGGATGCTCCAGTCCCTTGCTCCAAGGGCCTTCAGGACACCAATCATGGGAGTGCGCTCCAGGATCAGAACCAAAAGGGCCGTGATCATGTTGATGCCACCCACCAAAATCATGATCCCGATAATCAAGGCTATATTAAAATCAAACAGGCCGATCCATTCAAAGATCTGGTAGTATTTATTCTGTATAGTTTGGGTATCGAGGTCTGAGAGGGTCTTCCCATAAATCTCTGCCCCTTTTTCCTCGATCTGGTCAAAGTCCTGCAGAAAAACCTCAAAATTTCCCACCTGGTCGGCCTGCCAGTTGTTCATCCGCTGCAAGTGCCGGATGTCCGTGAAAATATAGGTAGCATCAAATTCCTCAAAACCACTGTCGTAGACCCCCACCACCCTGAAGCGACGCTGGTTGGGCACACGTGAAGGGTCCTCGTCCTTCAGGAAAAAACTATTGAACAGGCTGTCTACTCCCAGTTGCAGGCGTTCGGCCATCCTGCGTGAAACCAGCACCTCCGTGTTCAGCTCTCCGTTGTAATCAGGAAGACGCCCTGCTACCAGGAATTCAGAAAAGGAAGCCCAGTCGTAATCAGTGCCGACCCCCTTGGCGATAAACCCCTCAAAAGTATCTTCTGTGCGTATGATACCTGCCTTGGTGGCCACGGCCTGTATATGACGAACCCCGTCAGTTAGTTTAAAATCCGGATAGAAGACCTGCCGGGTGCTGACCGGCATCACGGATACATCTGAAATATTGTTGTCGTAGTTGAAGATCTGAATATGCCCGTTGAAAGCCGAGACCTTTTCACGGATCTTGTGACGGAGCCCCACGCCTGTGGCCAGGGCCACGATCATCATCAACAAGCCGATGGCAATAGCGGCTATGGCTATTTTAATAATAGGGGCGGAAATACTACTTTTATGCTCCCTGCTCCCAATGAGCCGCCTGGCGATGTACCACTCTAAATTCAACGGATGCTTCTGTTAACTACCATCAAAAATACGGTATTTGTTCTTCTTATATGTCTTATGTCCTGTGGGGCAAATAAAGAGAAGAAGGCTGAGACCGGTATACCTGCAGTAATAAAGGAGGATTCCTCCCTGGCGGTGGCTGCCAACCGGACAGATCTTTATTTTCCATTACTCAGGGGAAAGGAATTCGCACTGGTGGCAAACCAGACCTCGGTGATCTTTACCCCCGGAAGGGAAGACAGGTGGGTTCACCTGGCAGATAGTCTGCTGGAGGCCGGTATGGGTCTCAATAAAGTATTTGCCCCTGAACACGGCTTCCGCGGCCGGGTAGATGCAGGAGAAAAGGTGTCGGATGGCAGGGATCCCCGTACAGGGCTC
>JARRLI010000249.1:0-2938 GCA_037387145.1 Robiginitalea sp.
AGGAACTGCTGCTCCAAACAGTTGATCTGTTACAACCCGGGGGAAGGCTCAGCCTGATCAGTTACCATTCCTTGGAGGATCGCCTGGTAAAACGCTTTATCAGGACCGGGAAGTTTGAGGGGGAGGTGGATAAGGATTTTTATGGAAATCCCCTCGCTCCATTTAAAAATGTAGGCAAACTGATTGTTCCGTCAGCAGAAGAAATAAGTGCCAATCCGAGGGCTCGAAGCGCAAAGCTGCGAGTGGCAGAACGGGTTAAAGTAGGTGTTGACTAATATATAAGGTATGAAAAAAGGAATTGTGGCCTTGCTTAAAGGGAAATTTCTGGTCAGTGGGGATGCACCCAAGAACTGGATGTTTATTGTTTTTATTTCCCTGTTGGCAACCGTCATGATAGGGAGTTCCCACTCAGCTGACCGTAAAGTGCATGAAATTGCCGCACTTAATGAAGAAGTAAAACAATTACGTAGTGAATTTGTCGAAGTAAGGTCCAAGGTGCAACGTCTGAAGCTGGAATCAACCATTCGTCAGACCGTGGCTGAAGCAGGTCTGTATCCTGCTGAAACACCGCCCCTGAAAATAATCGTATCCAAAACTGAAGAATAACCTTGGCTGTAACCCCAAAACACATATTGATAAGGCTTTACCTCGTATCAGGGGGTATGTTTCTCTTTGCGGTTGCCGTAATGTTTAAGCTGGTCAACATTCAGACAGCGGATGGGGACAAATACCGGGAACTGGCACTGAAGCGGACAGAAAAGATGTTCACCATAGAGCCCAACCGCGGGAATCTGTACTCTGACGATGGGAGCCTATTGGCCACCTCGGTTTCCAAGTACACAATACGCTTTGATGCGATGACCGTCTCCTCTTCTGATTTTGAAACAGGAGTAGGACCACTCTCCAAGTCGTTGAGCGGGTTGTTGGGGAAACCGGCAGGGCACTATGAGAATCTCCTCCGCAAGGCCCGGGCTTCCCAAAACAGATATGCTCTTATTGCCCGCAACCTGGATTACTCAGAATACATGCAGGTGAAGGATTTCCCACTTTTCAATAAAGGCGCATATAAAGGAGGGATGATCGCAGAGCCGCGGACCGTGCGGGAACATCCCCTGGGCAAGATAGCTGAGCGCAGCGTGGGGTATGAACGATACGACGAGAACGGATATGCCACAAGGGTTGGTCTGGAAGGCGCGTTTGGGATATATCTCAGGGGGATAGAAGGGAAGCGGCTCAAGCAGAAGATCGCCAAAGGGCAATGGAAGCCCATTGGCCTGGATAATATCATAGAACCGAAGGATGGATACGATGTTATCTCTACCATCGACATCAACATTCAGGATATCGCACATCACGCCCTGCTGCGCCAATTAGAGCATTATAAGGCTGAGCACGGTTGTGTGATCGTTATGGAGACCCGAACAGGTGAGATCAAGGCAATCAGCAATTTGGGCCGTACACAGGAAAATACTTATTACGAACGTCTGAATTATGCCATAGGCGACTCCCTTGTGCCGGGCTCCACTTTCAAGCTTATGTCCTTGGTGGCTGCCCTGGAGGACGGAAAGGTTGACACCAGCACTGTCATCGATACCGAAAAGGGCTATTGGAAGGTCTACGATCGCGTAGTGCGCGATTCCCGCCGTGGAGGTTATGGTAAAATCAGCGTGGGGGAAGCCTTTGAGCTTTCTTCCAATACTGCCTTTGCGAAGATGATCCATGAGAATTATAAGAAACGGCCTCAGGAATTTGTATCCCGTCTCAAAGAAATGGGAGTGCATCAAGAGCTGGGAATGCCGATTAAGGGTGAGGGCAAGCCCGTCCTTCGCAGCCCTGGCGAGCAAGGCTGGTCGGGGATCTCTCTGGCCTGGATGTCACATGGATATGAAGTATCTATGACCCCCTTGCAAACGCTGGCATTTTACAACGCTATTGCTAACGATGGGGAGCTGCTTCGTCCCAGGCTGATCGAAGAAGTGCGGGAATGGAACCAAACGGTTGAACGTTTCGATAAGGAAGTGCTGAATCCGGCCATATGTTCTCAGGAAACAGTAAAGAAAGTGCAACAGCTATTGAGGAACGTAGTAGCCAAGGAACATGGTACCGGGCACCGCCTGGACTCTCCATATCTGTCCCTGGCTGGAAAGACCGGGACGGCTCAAAAGAATTACGCTTCCCGTGATCCGGAAAAATTGGGCTACATCTCTACATTCGCTGGATATTTCCCGGCGGATAACCCCCAGTATTCCTGTATTGTGGTCATCCACGAACCCGACAAGAGCGTAGGCTATTACGGAGCTGACGTGGCAGGCCCGGTCTTCAAATCGGTTGCCCAAAAGATTATTTCTAACAAGCCTCTGGAATCAAAACTTACCGCCCGCGATATCATGACCCCTCGTCTGGAGAAGGCATACAAGTCCTATTTTCAAATGTTCCGAACGGATATGGACAAAATTCCTGATTTGCGAGGTATGAGCGGGATGGACGCTGTCTCCCTCCTGGAGAACCTTGGACTTGAGGTAGAGGTTCGCGGCAATGGAAAGGTCAGAAAGCAATCGGTCTCCAAGGGAACAGCCCTGACTAGAGTAACCAAAATCATCCTGGAACTGTCATGAGGAAGCTCAAAGATTTATTGTTTGGAGTTTCCCTGAAGGCAGTCAGTGGTTCTACGGCCGAGGAGGTCAGGGAGTTGTGCTTCGACTCCAGAAAGGTGGCCTCCAAGGATGTATTCATTGCCATTCGCGGAACCGAAACAGACGGGCATCGCTTTATCGAAAAAGCAATAGAGCAGGGAGCAACTGCCATTATATGTGAATCCTTACCGGATTCCCTCAGGGACGGGGTTACCTATATGGAAGTAGCTGACAGCCAGCAGGCCCTGGCTATCATGGCTGCCAATTTTTATGAGAATCCATCCCGAAACCTCCAGCTGGTCGGA
>JARRLI010000250.1:0-7232 GCA_037387145.1 Robiginitalea sp.
GGTACCGTTTACTTTGTTGTAGGAAGACATGATGGTCCTGGGTTGGGATTCTCTTACAATGATCTCAAAGCCCTTCAGGTAGATCTCGCGAAGTGCCCGGTCTGAGACCAGCGCATCATTGATTAATCGTTCGGTTTCCTGGTTGTTTGCCACAAAGTGTTTGACTGAAGCACCCACCCCATTGGACTCGATCCCGTTGACCATGGCAGCCCCTATATAACCCGTTACAACCGGATCTTCGGAATAGTATTCAAAATTCCGCCCGCAGAATGGGTGCCGGTGGATATTCGCCCCGGGCCCCAGGATAACGTCGACACCATATTCCAGGGCTTCGTTCCCCATGGCCTTTCCTACCTCTTCAACCAATTGTTGACTCCAGGTGGAGGCCAGCAAGGTGCCAATGGGGAATGCCGTTGCATAATAAGTCCGATCTTCTCCTTCCCGGAATGGCTGGATCCGAAGACCTGCCGGTCCGTCGGATAAATAAACCGTGGGGATACCCAACCTGGGCGTAGGAACAATGGTACCCACAGCCCCCGGAATCCCCTCTCCGGGTTCCACCATGCCCATGAGGGAGGCCCAGCCGGAGCCTTTGAGCAGGTGGATCTTCTCTTCCAGCGTCATTTGAGATAACAGGTCAGCCACCCGGTCTTCGGTAGACCGCCGGGAATCTTCATAGATGTCCAGTTCTCCATTCCCATTTCTGTCGGGAAAGGTATATCCATTCACAGTGATTTGTTCTATATCCCGCCGTTCGGCATAGTCTTTTTCAAAGTCAAGAAAAATCGATTTCAGATACACCCAGCCCCCGAAGCCAATCAGGAGTAGTAAAACAAGAAGGGATCCCAAGACGATCAAAGTGTTCTTTAGCCATTTTTTCATAGCGCTTTTCTACGGAAGTTCGGTCGCAAATATACGCAACATTCATCTGGGATTATGAGGCTATCAGACTCCTTGTCCTGGCATATGCCTGATGTATTTTCAGGACAGCTGGGGGTACGGTAAATTCACCGGGAGGCCCATATTGTAGGGTATTATGCAGGAAGTGCTTTTAAAGGAGGGGAAATATGCTTACATTGAATAACCCTGGGTTGAGGTAATACTCCCAGCCCATGGCAATCTCGATCGAACCAACCCAGCACCCATGCCAACGGGACGAAGATATATGCCGCATAATCCTGCGAAAGCGGTACGCCAGATACTTTTTATACTGGCTCCATTGTTTTCTGCTTATTTGGTGCTTTTCGTAGAACTGGATCCGGACAAGCCCGTGCTTACCTACACCCTGGCCATTGCCCTGCTTATGGCCATCTGGTGGGTTACGGAAATTGTACCCCTGGCAATAACCTCTTTGTTGCCCATTGTGCTCTTTCCGGCATTTGGGATCATGAATGGCAGGGAAGTTTCTGCCACGTATTTCAATCATGTGATTTTTCTCTTTATCGGAGGGTTTCTGGTGGCCCTGGCCATTCAGAAATGGGGTTTGCACAAAAGAATTGCCCTTCGGACCCTCAAGGTTTTCGGTAACAGCCCTGCCCGTATCTTGCTGGGTTTTATGTTTGCCACTGCCTTTTTATCCATGTGGATTTCTAATACGGCTACGGCCATGCTCATGGTGCCCATCCTATTATCCATTATCACGAAACTTGAAGAGATCAATGGGAAAGCCCTTGTAAAGCACTTTGCGCTTGGATTGCTATTATGCATTGCTTATAGCGCTTCAATCGGAGGTATAGCCACCCTGGTTGGCACACCGCCCAATCTCTCTTTCGCCAGGATATTTCAAATCTATTTTCCAGATGCCCCTGAAATTTCGTTTGCCACCTGGTTTTTTTATGCCTTTCCCATTACACTAATCTTGTTCATCATCCTCTTTTTGTACCTCTATTTCATATTTGTGAGGCGTCAGGAGAAATGGAAAAGCTTGAGTAAAGATGAGATTGGTGGGGAGTATCTTAAGCTTGGCAGGAAATCTTTTGAAGAAAATATACTGCTGGGTGCTTTTGCCCTGCTGGCCCTGCTGTGGTTTTTCCGTGCGGATATCGGTTTTGGAGCATTCAGGATGCCGGGATGGTCCACCTGGTTTGAAAACCCCGAGTTCTTCAATGATGGAACAGTTGCGGTATTTGTGGCAGTCTTACTATTCGTTATCCCTTCAAAATCTGAACCTGGAACCTTTTTGATGGATTGGAAGACAGCACAAGATATCCCATGGGAAATCATCCTGCTTTTTGGCGGAGGTTTTGCGCTGGCCAGTGGGTTCAAGGAATCCGGGCTTTCCCTCTGGTTTGGAGAACAGCTGGAATGGCTCAGCGGCATGCACCCGCTTGTACTGATCCTCTGTATCAGCCTGCTGGTGACCTTTCTTACTGAACTTACTTCCAATACGGCAACCGTGGAAACCTTGCTGCCCATTCTGGCTGGCCTGGCTATCAGTATAGAAACCAACCCCCTTCTTTTTATGCTACCTGCCACGATTGCCGGCTCCCTGGCTTTTATGCTTCCTGTTGCCACCCCGCCAAATGCCATTGTATTCGGAAGTAAACGCATCACGGTAATTGATATGGCAAGGACGGGCTTAGTACTGAACTTAATTGGGATAATACTGGTTTCTGTGATTACGTATTACCTGGGCACCTACATCTTTGACATTTCAGAGGGTGTTTTTCCAAATTGGGCAAGGATAGCTGAATAACATTCAATATCCTGCCCAGGCATTAGAGTATAACTTGGGGAGGAACTCCTGGTAGTGTATTGGATCAGAACTATAGAAGGATTCCTGAAATGCGTATCCGGAAAGGCGCAGAACTTCTGAGCCCCATTAAAATGGTATACATCGGAAGTACAACAGTAATAAAAAGGAGCCGCACCCGGGTGCGGCTCCTTTTAGTTATTCTATTAATGATCGGTAATCACGACCCGGTCCAGTTCCCCAATGAACTCAAAGGGGTTCCCCTGATAATCCGGATCCACCTGGGTTCCGGTATCGATTCCTACATCAAATGTTTCCGCCAGGGAATAAGTAGAGATGTGGGTGGTCGGAAAATAGAGCTCATCCTGTTTCTCCCCATTCACGTATAGGGCACCTGTGCCGGGCCAGGGCATGATCTTGCCCGGCTCCAATTTAGAGGTGTCCAGTTCAAAGGTGAATTTCAGGTCTGTTTTTCCTTCCGGCAGGGGCTTGGACACCAGGTGGTGGTGTTCACCATCCAGGAAGTTGTAGTTGTAATGCAGACGACCATCCTTAATGTACATGGTGTAGCCACCGGTCATACCGCCACAGGCCACAATTACTCCTTCTTCATCTCCTTTCAGTTCGATGGTGGTTTCAATCATGTGTGACCTTCCTTTTACAGGGGCTGAAGCCTTTTCCGCAATACGCCGGGCACCAGGTGCATAGTAGGTGTATTCCTTCTTATCTCCGAACAAAACATAATTATCGTTATTGTGCCTTGCCAGCATATCATCGTACAATGGATATACCTGGTTAGCCCAGGCTTCTTCTTCAAAGATCGCCTTCAGCTCTTCCAATTTCTCCGGGTACTCTTCAGCCAGGTCATTGCTTTCCGAGAAATCTTCAGCTACGTGATACAGTTCCCAGACATCATCCTCAAAAGGCTGCGTCATGTTAATATCCCAGGGCATGCGGTTGGCGTGGATGGTCACTGCCTTCCAGCCATCTACCCAGATGGCCCGGTTTCCAAACATCTCGTAATACTGCCGTTTTTTGGCATTGGGGGCATCAGGGTTGTCAAAGGAGTAATTCATGGGAAGCCCGGTAAAAGGCTGTTGGGCGATTCCATGATAGGTTTCCGGGAATTCCGTTCCCGTTGCCTCCATGATAGTTGGGGCAATATCTGTGATATGATGGTACTGGCTTCGAATCTCGCCTTTAGCTTTGATACCGTCAGGCCAGTGTATTACAAGCGCATCCTGTTGTCCGCCCCTGTGTTCTGATTGCTTGAAATAGGGGAAAGGAGTATTCCCTGCCATAGCCCAGCCGGCGTGGTAATGCGGGTCGCTGTCAGCCTGGCCCCAGTTATCGTAATTACGCAGGTTCGCTTCCAACGGGGTTTGCAACCCATTAAGCACATAGGTTTCATTAAAAGTGCCTTCAAGACCTCCCTCTCCGCTTGCTCCATTGTCCGCGGTTACAAATATCAGGGTATTATCCAGTTCGCCTATGCGTTTCAGGGTTTCCACAACGCGGCCAATCTGGTGATCCACATGTTCCATCTGGGCGGCAAATACTTCCATTTGCCTTGCATACATCCGTTTCTGCTCTTCACTCAGTGAGTCCCAGGCGGGGATCTCATCAATGCGACCTGAAAGTTTTGTATTGGGTGGGGCCACCCCCATCTCAATCTGCCTGGCAAGGATCTGCTCCCTGGCCTTATCCCATCCCATATCAAACTTGCCCTTGTACTTGGCAATGTATTCATCTGGGGCATGATGAGGGGAATGCATAGAGCCCGAAGCCCAAAGCATCATAAATGGCAGCTCTTTATCGAGGGATTTATGCCCCGTTATGTAGGAAATGGCACGGTCGGCCAAATCCTTATCGAGATGTTCCGATTTTCGGTAGGGTTCCGGATGGTGGTCATCCCACATCACGGGGACAAACTGATGTACATCGGCAGCCATGAAATTATAGCCATGGGCAAACCCTTCATGGCTGGGCCAGCGCTCGAACGGTCCTATCTGGGAAACTTCGTAAAGGGGCGTATGGTCCCATTTCCCAAGGGCATAATTCACATAGCCTTCGTCTTCCAGATAATTTGCCACAGATTTGGCCGAAGGTGGAACAATGGCATTATAACCCGGAAAACCCATAGCAGTAAGGGCGTGGCTTCCGAGCCCGATCATATGCGGGTTCCTACCAGCCATCAGCGATGCCCTGGAGGGTGAACATAGGGCTGTGGTATGGAAGTTGTTATAGCGTAATCCGTTTGAGGCAAGTTTATCAATATTCGGCGTTTCTATTAGCCCGCCGAAACTTCCCACCTGTGCAAAGCCTACGTCATCCAGCAGGAAGATGATAACATTGGGAGCACCGGCTGGCGGACGCTGTTTTTCCGGCCACCATTCCTCAGATTCCTCATAGGTTTTGGCAATCTTGCCTTTGAATTCAGGAAGGGTATCACCTGATGTTTTAGCAGTTTCTCCCGACTCATTACAGCCTATGACAAAAATTATAAGGGCCATAAAAGACAGGGATTTCATTAAGAATTTCATAACTGGGAGTCTTTGTTTTTAGTGAAGTATAAATATAATATTTTTCATTTAGGGTTTCCAATTAAGAGGTTGGTTATTAAGTGCTCGGGAGTCTTTTAAGCATTCCAAAATTTCATACATTTAATCAATTTCATTTCAAAACACTAAAAAACAACCATTATGAAAAAATTAGTAGCAGAATTTATAGGTACCCTGTGGCTCGTGCTTGGAGGCTGCGGGAGTGCCGTGCTGGCCGCAGGCTATCCGGATCTGGGAATTGGTTTTGTCGGGGTTTCCATAGCCTTTGGACTGACCGTACTTACCATGGTTTATGCCATCGGCCATATTTCGGGTTGCCACCTGAACCCCGCAGTATCGATCGGTCTCTGGGTAGGAGGGCGGTTTGACAAAAAGGACCTGATCCCCTATATCATTGCCCAGGTACTGGGAGGGATTGCCGGAGCTGGCATCCTGTACCTTATTGCCACGGGCAAAAGCGGTTATGAACTGGGAGGCTTTGCAGCAAACGGCTTTGGAGAACACTGCTACGCATTCAAAGGCTCCAAAGGGGTTTGCAGGAATCGCCATTGGTCTGGGTCTCACCCTGATCCACCTTATCAGTATCCCGGTCACAAATACTTCAGTGAATCCGGCCAGGAGTACCAGCCAGGCGCTGTTTGTAGGGGATTGGGCTATGGGCCAGCTATGGCTTTTCTGGGTGGCTCCCATTATCGGTGCACTTATTGCAGGGGTTGTGTATAAAGCACTGAGTTCGGATAGCACTGAATAAAGCTCAGGAATAATGAAGGATTAGAAAAGGCACGAAGCCTGGCTTCGTGCCTTTTTTGATTTTGGCACAGTAAGTTCCCAATAATTAGGGAACCGAACTATTTAATTGCTCCAAACCAACCCCAGGTTGATCGCAAAATATGGCAGGCTGGGAAGCTCATCCCCTGAGGCGACATAATTATAACGGAACGAAGCCCTGAGGCCCACATTGTAATTTATTTCATAATCCAGCCCAATTTCCGGCCGGAGGGCAAAGGGCCAGCCAGTGCGCTGATCGCTCAGCAGCCCGATATCCTGATCAAATTCGTTGTATACGAAACCTACGCCAAGGGAAGCAAATGGGCTCAGATCTCCGGAGGAGTCAAAGAAATAACTTCCTGTAAACAAAAGGGGAAAACTGTTGAGGTAGTTATAACGGAACCCCGACAGTGATTCGGTCCCGGTGGTTTCTGTGACATAACCCCTCGAATCGTTAAACACCTGCCAGCCCGTACTGAAACCAATAGCAAATCCATCTTCCAGGAAATAGTGGTAGTCAATATTGACGCCCCTCCAGCTGGTGGAGTTAAAATAATCCGAGGTTTCCCCCGTGGGGAATCCAATGCTGTAGGTAAGGGCAAACTTTGACTGGGCCGTGGACGAAAGGGCAAAAAACAACAAAAGTGAAGCGGTTATTATAATTCGTCTCATACGTGTTTATTTTTTGGAATTAATCAAAAGGAGGTTGCGTAAATGCCTGGTCCAGGTTACTATCGATACGCCCAATAATATTGGAATCGCTTCCCTGAAGCAACCCATTGAGAGCACCGGTCCATACCACGGGTACTTCATCATTCTCAACTCCATTCGGGTCTGTCATTTGCACCAGTACGGTGCCCGTCTTGTATCCCGAAACATAGCCGGGGAAATAGCCTGGGTACCACCATCCCCAGCAGGGATAGTACCAACACCAGTAGCCCGGGTCATAGAAATACAAAAACTGGGTATCAAAGGCCGAGGCCAGGACGATCAGATCCGGGTCAGCATCTTCATCCACTTCCGTCCAGCCTTCCGCACTCAGATTCTGTCGGATGTTATCCAGGATAACATCCCCGAACTTATCATCGATAAATTCAGGCGGATCATTCGGGCCTCGGTTGTCATCCAACAGGAGGACCCCATCCGGAAGGGAATAGGTGTAGTTAGTTGAGAAATTAAAATCAGGGGAATAATTTGTGTATACAACATCG
>JARRLI010000251.1:0-6015 GCA_037387145.1 Robiginitalea sp.
AAGCAGTATTCGGTCCATACGGTGAAAGCCTATATGAGGGATTTGCGGCAGTTTCAGGAGTATTGTGAGCAGGAACACGGGGAGACCGCTCTTGAAAACATGCCCTATACCGTTATCAGAAGCTGGATTATCTCCCAGATGGAATCAGGCCGAAGTAACCGGACGGTCAACAGAAAAGTAGCCTCCCTGAAGTCCTATTACAAGTTCCTGATGCGGAAGGGGCAGCTATCGGCGAGTCCGCTGTCCGCTCACCGGGCACTGAAAACAGACCGCAAGGTAGAAGTACCCTTTTCCGTGGATGAAATGAGTAAGTTGCTCGCACAGGTACCTTTTGAGGCGGATTTTGAGGGGGCTAGAGACCAATTGCTGGTGGAACTTCTTTACACAACCGGGATACGAAGGGCTGAACTTATCGGTATACGAATAGCGGATCTGGACCTTAATGCTGGTACCCTGCGGGTGCTTGGCAAACGGAACAAGCAGCGGATCGTCCCGCTTGTCAAAAGTCTCCTCCCGCTTTTTAATCGCTATTTAGCCTTGCGGGACATCCCGTTTCTTTTTCTGTCGGGATCGGGCAATAAAATCTACGAAACCCTTGTTTATAGAACTATAAGTAAATATCTTGGTTTGGTGTCGGAAAAGGCCAAAAAGAGTCCGCACGTCCTCAGACATACATTTGCCACACATATGTTAAATCAGGGGGCAGATATGAATTCCGTCAAAGAGCTTCTGGGGCATGCTTCTCTGGCCTCTACCCAGGTATATACGCACAACAGCATTGCTGAATTGAAACGGATTCACTTGAATTCTCATCCGAGGAACAAGGACTAAACCTGAACCGGGACAAACCTGCAACTACAGAGCCTATGAAAGTAAACACCCAGTCCGTAAATTTCAATGCAGAAGTCGATCTCATTGATTTTGTTCAAAAACGAATGGATAAACTTGAATTGTTTTATGACCGGGTGATCAGCGCCGACATCTATTTGAAGGTCGTCAATACCAGCGACAAGGAAAACAAAATGTCAGAGATCAAATTACACGTTCCTGGAGATGTATTTATAGTTAAAAAGAAGTGTAAGTCATTTGAAGAAGCCATTGACTCAGCCTGCGATTCCCTGGAGCGAAAACTGGTCAAAAAGAAACGCCGGCCGAAGGCCTTGAGCTCTCTAAAATTTTTCTGAAATAGTTTTGATTAAATAAATAATTATCTACATTTGCAGTCCGTTAGAAATGACGGACTTTTTTATGCGTAAAAAAGGCCCATTAAGCCGATGTAGCTCAGCTGGCTAGAGCACGTGATTTGTAATCTCGGGGTCGTGGGTTCGAGTCCCTCCATCGGCTCGAAAGTTCATATAAAGTAAGGGTTGGGGGAGATACTCAAGCGGCCAACGAGGACAGACTGTAAATCTGTTGGTTTTTACCTTCGCAGGTTCGAATCCTGCTCTCCCCACAAAGATTAAATTCGGAGTGGGCGGCGTAGGTTGGCTTGTGGAAAATTAAGAGAAATTCCAAATTCCAAATTCCAAAACGTGATGGAAGGCGGATTTTAAGCAGTTTGGGATTTGTTATTTGAAATTTTGAAAATTAACAAATTGCGGGAGTAGCTCAGTTGGTAGAGCGTCAGCCTTCCAAGCTGAATGTCGCCGGTTCGAACCCGGTCTCCCGCTCCAAGACCTTGGGTTAAGTCGGTGAATAAAGGTCAGTTGGGAATTCCCGCTTGTGCCTGTGAATTCAGGATTATAACGCCCAACAGCCGACGTAGCTCAGGGGTAGAGCGTTTCCTTGGTAAGGAAGAGGTCACGGGTTCAATTCCCGTCGTTGGCTCTAAATAAGCAAAGCTTCCAACGAGCTTTGAACCTGAAGCCTCTACAGAGGTCACGGGTTTCCCGGATAAATATCGGGGCCTGTCGTTGGCTCGAAAATAAAACTTGTACACTAATATAAACTAAGATTAAATTTTTTAACAATGGCTAAGGAAACTTTTGATCGTTCCAAACCGCACTTAAACATAGGTACTATTGGACACGTCGATCACGGTAAGACTACCCTGACTGCCGCTATCACTACGGTGTTGGCTAATGAGGGTTTGTCTGAAACAAGAAGCTTTGATTCAATTGATAATGCTCCGGAGGAGAAAGAACGGGGGATTACTATCAATACTTCCCATGTGGAATATCAGACGGCCAATCGGCACTATGCACACGTGGATTGCCCCGGTCACGCCGACTATGTAAAGAACATGGTAACGGGTGCTGCGCAAATGGACGGAGCTATCCTGGTAGTTGCTGCTACTGATGGTCCTATGCCGCAGACTAGGGAGCACATCCTTCTCGGTCGCCAGGTAGGTATTCCTCGCATTGTTGTCTTCCTGAACAAGGTTGACATGGTGGATGACGAAGAGCTTCTGGAACTGGTAGAGATGGAAGTACGTGAACTGCTTTCTTTCTATGAGTACGACGGGGACAACAGCCCTGTGATTTCAGGTTCAGCCCTTGGTGCCCTTAACGGGGAGCAGAAGTGGGTGGATACTGTTAAGGAACTCATGGACGCCGTTGATTCATGGATCGAGCTTCCAAAGCGGGATGTGGATAAGGATTTCCTGATGCCTGTTGAGGACGTTTTCACTATTACAGGACGTGGTACCGTGGCAACCGGACGTATCGAAACCGGAGTAGCCTCCACTGGAGATCCAGTTGATATTATAGGAATGGGTGCTGAAAAGCTGGCATCGACCATCACAGGTGTTGAGATGTTCCGCAAGATCCTCGATCGAGGTGAGGCAGGCGATAACGTTGGTATCCTTCTTCGTGGTATTGAGAAAAAAGATATCAAAAGGGGAATGGTTATCTGCAAGCCAGGATCTGTAACTCCGCACGCCAAGTTCGAAGCTGAGGTATACATCCTGAAGAAAGAAGAAGGTGGACGTCACACGCCGTTCCACAATAACTATCGTCCACAGTTTTACGTACGTACAACAGACGTAACCGGAACTATAAACCTGCCGGATGGAGTTGAAATGGTAATGCCCGGGGATAACCTGACCATTACAGTAGATCTCCTCCAGCCTATCGCCCTTAATGATGGACTTCGCTTTGCGATCCGCGAGGGTGGTCGGACCGTTGGAGCTGGCCAGGTAACCAAGATTCTTGATTAAGATTTAAGAGAGGATTTTTAAGGGTAGAGCACTGGTCTCCAAAACCAGGTGTCGGGAGTTCGAGTCTCTCCTCCCGTGCAAGTTTTACGGGATGTGATAAAGCAGGCAAAGTGCAATGCATCCGTCCTTCAAATTTTACAGCAAAGCATGATTACATATATCAAGGAATCATACGAGGAATTGAAAAACCATGTAACCTTGCCATCCAGGGCAGAGGCTTCAAACCTGATGGTAATTGTTGCCGTATTTTCCATTCTTTTTGCCTTGGCTACCTGGGGGGTAGATTCCCTGTTTGCCGAACTCATACAGCTGTATTTTAATGCATTAATCGGATAATGGGAACTATGGCGGAAGCACTTGATATGAAATGGTATGTAGTACGGGCCGTTAGCGGTCAGGAAAACAAAATCAAGGGCTACATTGAAAGTGAAGTTGAGCGACATGGTTTTGGTGATAACCTGGACGATGTACTGGTGCCAACAGAGAAGGTAGTGCAAATCCGAAATGGAAAGAAAATAAATAAAGAACGGGTTTATTACCCGGGCTATATAATGGTGAAGGCTCACCTAACGGGTGAAATGATTCACGTGATACGTTCGATCACCAATGTGATCGGTTTTTTGGGTGAAACCAAAGGTGGGGATCCGGTACCGCTTCGCAAAGCAGAGGTCAACCGGATGCTCGGGAAAGTGGATGAACTGGCGATTACAACTGATACGGTAGCTATCCCCTTTGTAATAGGGGAAACCGTGAAAGTAATCGACGGTCCGTTCAACGGCTTTAACGGAACAGTGGAAAAGATCAATGAAGAGAAGCGCAAGCTGGAGGTCATGGTGAAGATCTTTGGACGAAAGACACCGTTGGAGCTGAGTTATATGCAGGTAGAAAAAGTTTAAAATAAAGTGTTACACTTAAAAGTGGCGTTGCTTCCAATAAAACGCACTTTTACCTTTCTCTGTCGGTTTGCATTTTGTGAACAGGGAGAAAGAATTGTACCGGGCGACCGGTCGAAGTTGTAAATTAATTTAACAATGGCAAAAGAAGTAAGTAAAGTAGTTAAGCTACAAGTAAGGGGAGGTGTTGCGAATCCGTCGCCACCGGTTGGACCCGCTTTAGGTGCTGCCGGCGTTAACATCATGGAGTTCTGCAAGCAGTTTAACGCAAGGACGCAGGACAAACAGGGCAAAATATTGCCTGTTGTTATCACCGTTTATGGGGACAAGTCTTTTGAATTTGTCGTCAAAACACCACCAGCGGCAGTTCAGCTATTGGAAGCGGCCAAGATTAAGAAAGGATCCGGAGAACCCAATCGGGTGAGATCAGGAAGTGTTACCTGGGATCAGGTTCGCACTATCGCCGAAGACAAGATGGTCGATCTGAATGCTTTTACCACAGAGTCTGCAATGAATATGGTTGCAGGTACTGCGCGTTCACTGGGTATCAGGGTTTCCGGAAAACGCCCCTTCTAATCAAGTAAAAGCACTTATAAGATGGCAAAATCAACAAAGAAGCAGAAAGAGGCGCGTGCCAAAGTGGACCGCGACAAACTCTATTCCCTGCAGGAAGCCTGTGAGCTTATCAAGGATATCACCAATGTGAAATTTGACGCTTCTGTGGACCTGGCTGTTCGCCTGGGTGTAGACCCGCGAAAAGCCAACCAAATGGTGCGTGGGGTAGTTACCCTTCCCCACGGTACCGGAAAGGATGTCAAAGTTCTTGCCCTGGTTACTCCGGACAAAGAGGCGGAAGCCACAGAAGCCGGAGCTGATTATGTGGGTCTGGATGAATATCTGGATAAGATCAAAGGGGGTTGGACGGATGTGGACGTGATCATCACCATGCCTAGCGTTATGGGGAAACTCGGTCCGCTTGGTCGGATTCTTGGTCCACGCGGCCTGATGCCGAACCCCAAGACGGGTACGGTAACTATGGATGTGGCTAAGGCTGTATCTGATGTGAAGGCCGGTAAGATCGACTTCAAGGTGGATAAGACCGGTATTGTGCATGCAGCTATTGGCAAAGTTTCCTTTTCGGCTGATAAGATCGCCGGGAATGCCAAGGAACTCATCGATACCCTGGTAAAGATGAAGCCTGCAGCCTCCAAAGGTGTATACATGAGGAGTATTTACATGTCTAGCACCATGAGTCCGAGTGTTCAACTAGATCCTAAAGCGGTCTAATTAAAACAGGGAAAATGACCAGAGAAGAAAAAGCAACGGTAATTGAGGACCTCAAGTCTCAGCTGGCAGACAGCGCTACGATATATCTGACGGATATTTCCGGCATGGATGCTGGCAGTACGACAGCTCTTCGCCGTGCATGTTTTAAAGCAAACATCAGGCTGGCAGTTGTGAAAAACACGCTATTGGCCAAGGCGATGGAAGCTTCCGATAAAGAATTCGGGGAATTGCCCGAGGTTCTTAAGGGAAATACCTCGCTGATGTTTTCAGAAACCGGCAATGCTCCGGCAAAGCTGATCAAAAACTTCCGCAAGAAGAAAGATCGGCCCCTGCTGAAAGGAGCATTTGTCGAAGAGGCGATCTACATTGGGGACGAAAATCTCGAAACCCTGGTGAACATCAAATCCAAGGAAGAGGTTATCGGGGATATTATTGGCCTGCTGCAGTCCCCCGCCAAGAATGTTATTTCCGGTCTGAAGGCCGGTGGCGGAAAACTGGCAGGAATCCTGAAGACCTTGTCCGAAAAATAATTGTGTACGCACTAAAACCTAAGTATAAATTTTAATTCGATTTTAAAACGATAGAAAAATGGCAGATTTAAAAGAATTCGCAGAACAGCTGGTCAACCTTACCGTTAAGGAGGTAAACGAGTTGGCTGATATCCTTAAGGAAGAGTAT
>JARRLI010000252.1:0-2907 GCA_037387145.1 Robiginitalea sp.
AGTGTGTATGGGGCACTACAATCACCACACACTTGGAGACGTCCGGGAAGGAGCCATCAAACTTCCATCCGAGCATCTTGTGAAATATCAAAGAGGCCAGTGCTTTCATAAGCGCGAAGGTAAAACTAGATTTTTCTATAGATATCAACCACCTGTCCAGGACTTATCTTGGACTTCCAATCAGGTCCCAGGGCATTTTCCCAAAGGGGCTCCATATCGAGTGCTACTTGTGTCATGGTTTCCAGGTCGTGATTGGTCAGCCCGCCGCAGACCCCCTCAGGCAGGCTAATGTGCTGTTTCCGGCACATTTCCATAAACAGAGAAACCCCTTTTGGGTAATAGGCCTCCAGGTGGCGGAATACAAGACAGTTACCCAATCCATGAGGAGTTCCCAAAACATAGGACAAACCATAACTGAGGGCATGTGCGATCCCAACCTGACTATAGGCAATGCTCATCCCCCCGTGCCAGGAAGCCATCATAAGTTTTTCACGGCTCTCCGAAGGATCTAAATCTCCCAGAAAGACTTCCTTGCAGAGTTTTAATGCGATTTCTCCATAACTTCGGCTGAATGCATTAATATACGCACCCGTAAGGGATTCCACACAATGAATGAAACAGTCCATCCCCGTATAAAACCACTGGTCCCTGGGGACGCCTTGTGTTAAGTCGGGATCTAAAATAACCTGGTCAAAGGGCGTATAATCAGAGTTTATGCCGAGTTTGCGTTCAGGACCAAGCAGGACGGTAGTTCGTGAAACTTCTGCTCCTGTGCCGCTTAATGTCGGTATTCCTACATGGTATACGGCCGGTTTATTTACAAGATCCCACCCCTGGTAATTTTCTGTAGCTCCTTTATTGTTGAGCATAATAGCCACGGCCTTTGCAAGATCAAGTACCGTTCCGCCGCCAATGCCCACAATACCCGAGACACCTTCATCATTGTCCGATTCGATCTTTTCCACCAGGGCATCCACCTGTTGCGTCTTTGGTTCCTCATCAGCAGAAATCAGTATGATGCGGTCCTCCATCATCGCCGGTATGCGCCCGATTAGTTCCCGCTCTTCGAATACATCATCAACCAGGAAGACCACAGGGGAATCACTGTTCTTCCTAACAGGCAACAGAATTTCTCCCAGTTGATCAAAACTTCCGGCCCCGTAAACAACCCTGGGAACCATAGGAAAATTCCGGTATTTAGTACCTTTCATGGCAGCGTTTATATTTGTTGTTTCATTCAAACTCATAGTTTCAATTTACATAGTGCAGCAAGTCCCTGAGACCAGACAGGGTAAGGTGCTTGTTTTCATGCTCTTCAGGGTGGACCTCCTCGTGCGCCCACGTTGTGTGAAAGGGAACGTGCACGGCCCGGGCACCGATGTTTAGTATAGGTATCACATCCGATTTAAGGGAATTACCCACCATCAGGAATTCACACACATCGATTTCCAGGTGCTCCAGCAGACGGCGGTAATTTAGTTCCTTCTTATCGCTGAGGACTTCTACGTGATGGAAATAATCGATAAGCCCCGATCTTTCCAGCTTGCGCTCCTGATCGAGCAAATCCCCTTTGGTAAGTACCAGGAGCCTGTATTTTTGGTTCAGGGCTTCAAGTACCTCCTCCACCCCATCCAGGAGTTCGAGCTGGTGCGATATCATCCCCTTGCCCAATTCCAGGATTCGGGCAATGGTTTGCTGTGAAACCGTTTGATTGGATAGTTCCAGGGCAGATTCTATCATGGACAGCATGAATCCCTTGATTCCATATCCATACAGCTCCAGGTTTTGCATCTCAGTCTTAAAGAGTTCCTGGTCAATTGTATTCCTGGTTTCATACCCATCCAGGAGGGCAGCAAATTCAGCCTCGGCATTCCTGAAATAGGTCTCGTTTACCCACAGGGTGTCATCCGCATCAAAGCCAATGGTTGTTATGTCATTGAAATTCAGGTCCATGCTTCTTTTGCTCTTTCCAAATCTTCAGGGGTATCGATCTCAATGCCCGTAACACGGGTTTCCACCATTTTTATCTTTTTGCCATACTCCAGGTAGCGGATGGCTTCTATTTTTTCCACTGCCTCCAGGGGTTGCATGGGCAGGCGCCGGAAATCGAGCAATGCCTGTTTTCGAAAGGCGTAGACCCCCTTGTGTTTGTAATACACAGCCTTGGGGTTCTCTGCCCGCTGATAAGGGATAGGAGCCCTGGAGAAGTACAGGGCAAAACCCTGCCGGTCCGTAATTACCTTAACGGTATTTGGATCCTTTATCTCATTTGCGTTCGTAATTTCCGTCATAAGCGAGGCCAGATCGATCTCCGTGTGGGGGTCATCCCGGAATACTTCGATTAGCATTTGCAGACTTTCCCGCTCAGTGAATGGTTCATCACCCTGTACATTGACCACGATATCCACCTCAATATCCGAGACGGCTTCCGCGATCCGGTCACTACCCGTCTCGTGATCCTCCTGGCTCATGACCACGTCTCCCCCTGACAATTCAATAACCTCCGCGATCTGTGAACTGTCCGTCACTACCATGACCTTGTCAAACAGGCCTGTATCCCTGGCAGCTTCATAGGTACGGACAATAACTGGTTTGCCAGCCAAGTCCTGCATCAGCTTTCCCGGGAATCGGGAAGCGGCATAACGCGCAGGTATCATAGCTACGACTCTCAAATCTTTCTCACTCTTTTCTTGCATGCGTAAAATTACATTAATTGCAGTATTACGTTCTTCCCCTCCTGGGACGCAGTTTCCGGTATATGCGAAATACAAAGGCCAGCACAACTATGACCATAAAAACAGCCAGTGCCGGGACCAGGATGGACGCTACGCTGATTATGGCCGCCATTGCCGTTTCAACGGCGGAAACAGCCGGGTTTGCAACACCTCCGGTTCCGAGGGAAGACGC
>JARRLI010000253.1:0-752 GCA_037387145.1 Robiginitalea sp.
CCGGACCCATTATCATTGGTCAGGCCTGTGAGTTTGATTATTCGGGTTCCCAGGCGCTGCGTTCACTGCGAGAGGACGGTATCGAAACGATCCTGATCAACAGCAACCCGGCTACGATCATGACGGATCCTTCAATGGCCGATCATGTCTACCTGCTGCCACTTACCACCAAATCTATCGTAGAGGTATTGAAGAAACACCCAAATGTTGACGCTGTTCTTCCAACCATGGGAGGACAGACTGCATTGAACTTGTGTATTGAGGCAGGTGACAAGGGGATCTGGGATGATTTTGACATTGATATTATCGGGGTGGATATCGATGCAATCAACATCACTGAAGACCGGGAAAAATTCCGGGAGCTAATGATGCGTATAGGGGTTAAGATGGCGCCACAGTCCACGGCTAACTCATTCCTAAAAGGAAAGGAGATCGCTCAGGAATTTGGCTTCCCGCTGGTAATACGGGCAAGTTATACCCTAGGGGGGGCAGGTGCGTCCATTGTCTATGATCCCAAGGATTTTGATGACCGGCTCAGCCGGGGGCTTGAAATATCACCTATCCACGAGGTGATGATCGATAAGGCCATGATGGGGTGGAAGGAATACGAGCTTGAACTGCTTCGGGATAAGAACGACAATGTAGTTATTATTTGTACGATCGAGAATATGGATCCGATGGGGATCCACACAGGGGATTCAATTACCGTAGCCCCCGCCATGACCCTGTCCGATACCACTTTTCAGCGCATG
>JARRLI010000253.1:839-3726 GCA_037387145.1 Robiginitalea sp.
TCATCGCAATTGAGATCAATCCGCGGGTTTCCAGGTCCTCAGCCCTGGCATCCAAGGCTACCGGTTATCCGATCGCCAAGGTTGCAGCCAAACTGGCCATAGGCTATACCCTGGATGAATTGAGCAATCAGATAACCGGTTCCACATCCGCACTTTTCGAACCGACCCTGGACTATGTGATCGTTAAGATCCCCCGTTGGAATTTTGACAAGTTCGAAGGGGCTGACCGAACCCTAGGACTCGCCATGAAGGCGGTAGGGGAGGTAATGGGTATTGGTCGCTCGTTTCAGGAAGCGCTTCACAAAGCCACCCAGTCCCTTGAGATCAAGCGAAACGGCCTTGGTGCCGATGGTAAGAGCTATACGGACTATGACCAGATCATCCAAAAGCTGACCTACGCGAGCTGGGACCGCGTTTTTGTGATTTATGACGCCATACAGCTGGGGATCCCCCTAAGCCGGATCCACGAGATCACCAAAATCGATATGTGGTTCCTGCGGCAGTACGAGGAGCTCTATCAGCTTGAAAAGGAGATAAGCAAATACTCCGTGGAGACCCTGCCTAAAGAATTGCTATTGGAAGCCAAGCAAAAAGGCTACGGAGACAGGCAAATAGCACATATGCTTGAATGCTGGGAGAGTGAAGTCCACAGCAAACGGATGGCCCTCGATATCAAAAGGGTCTACAAGCTCGTGGATACCTGCGCGGCTGAATTCAAGGCGATAACGCCCTATTACTATTCTACTTTTGAAGAAGAAATCCAAACCCCTGAAGGCAATCGGTACGTGGCCAATGACAGCGATGTTACCGACCGGAAAAAAATTGTAGTGCTCGGGTCAGGCCCGAACCGGATCGGACAGGGTATCGAGTTCGATTACTGTTGTGTGCATGGTGTGTTGGCCGCCGCTGAATGCGACTATGAAACCATCATGATCAACTGCAATCCCGAAACAGTTTCTACGGATTTTGACACGGCGGACAAGCTCTACTTCGAACCGGTATTCTGGGAACACATTTACGATATAATCCTTCATGAAAAACCGGAAGGGGTAATTGTTCAGCTCGGCGGGCAAACGGCCCTCAAACTTGCCGAAAAACTGGACAAGTACGGTATCCGAATCATGGGTACGAGTTTTGAATCCCTCGACCTGGCTGAAGACCGGGGTAGCTTTTCAAGCCTGCTCAAAGAAAATGACATTCCATATCCGCAGTTCGGGGTGGCCGAAAATGCAGATCAGGCCCTGGAACTGGCTGATGAATTGAATTTCCCATTGTTGGTACGTCCTTCCTATGTACTTGGCGGGCAGGGGATGAAGATCGTCATCAATAAGGAAGAACTGGAGGAGCATGTGGTGGACCTGCTGCGGAAGATCCCCAATAACAAATTGTTGCTGGACCATTATCTGGATGGGGCTATCGAAGCCGAGGCAGATGCCATCTGCGACGGGGAGGATGTATATATCATTGGTATTATGGAGCACATAGAACCGTGCGGGATCCATTCCGGGGATTCCAATGCCACCCTGCCTCCTTTCAATCTCGGGGAATTTGTTATGCAGCAGATTAAGGATCACACCCGTAAGATTGCGCTGGCCCTGAACACAGTAGGACTGATCAACATTCAGTTTGCGATCAAGCATGACAAGGTCTATGTAATCGAAGCCAACCCGAGGGCGTCCAGAACGGTACCATTCATTGCCAAAGCCTACGGAGAGCCTTATGTGAACTACGCGACCAAGGTCATGCTGGGTGAAAATACCCTGAAGGATTTTGTATTCAACCCTCAACTCGAGGGCTATGCCATCAAACAGCCGGTTTTCAGCTTCGATAAATTCCCTCAGGTGAACAAAAATCTCGGCCCGGAAATGAAGAGTACCGGTGAGAGCATACTTTTTATAAAAAGCCTGAAGGATGACGAATTTTATAACCTGTACTCCCGAAGAAAGATGTACCTGAGCAAGTAATAAGATCCACGGTTCTCACGCCATAGGTGTGGGATCCGACAGATCGGATTCATCCCGCCTTAACCGGCGGGTTTTTTTATGGAGGTCTTTTATTTTCAGGGTATGGTGGGGAAATTCCCCGTTTGGCCTAATTCTTCCTGACAGGTTCACAACCAATCACTGATCGCCCCAATCGGTGTGGAAAACCCCATCCTGGTCCGTGCGCTCATAGGTGTGAGATCCGAAGTAGTCCCGTTGTGCCTGAATCAGGTTCATGGGCAATCTTCCCGTAGTAAAGGCGTCGAAATAGGCCAGTGAGGCCGACAGGGCAGGCATGGGAATACCGCTTTTTATCGCATACTGAAGTACGGACCTCGCTGCCGGGGCACATTCATTCAATACGGGCACAAAGCCATTGGACAGAAGCAGGTTTTTAAGCCCTTCTTCCCGCTGGTAGGCCTGTGCAATATCATCAAGGGCAGCAGCCCTGATTATACACCCCGCCCGCCAGATACGCGCCACGGTAGCCAGGTCCAGGTCGTAATCATATTCTGCAGAAGCTTCTGAAAGTTGATGAAGTCCCTGGGCATAGGTAATTATAAAGGCAAAGTAGAGTGCCTGCTCACAAACAGCTTCGAGGTCTTCTGGTTTTTCTGACAGCTCTGGTTTTGGATAGGCTGCTGCTGCCAGCTGCCTGTATTCTTTTAGTGCAGAGATTGCCCGCATGCTAACGGCAACGTCTATGGTAGGTACCGGGATCCCAAGATCCATCCCGTTCTGGGAAGTCCATTTGCCGGTCCCTTTCTGTTTTGCCTTATCGAGAATTTTATCCACCAAAGCCCCGTCGCCTTTCGTGTCTTTCCGGTCCAAGATCTTCGAGGTAATCTCGATGAGAAATGATTGAAGCCGTCCCTGGTTCCAACGGTCGTATACCCGGTGCAGGT
>JARRLI010000254.1:0-4154 GCA_037387145.1 Robiginitalea sp.
GGTTTTACGGAAGTTTTCTGCTCCCCCTTTATTCCACCTGAATTGCTGGGATCGGGCTGCACTGATTACCACCGGAAGCTCGGCCGGAGTTTCTACGTCTTCCAGATACTTGAACTTCCAGTTTTTGAGTTGGGCGCGGTAACTGAGGTCCAGATCTTCCGTAAGGGTATCACCCTCCCAGTTTCCGGCATCCAGGATGCAATCCTTTCTCCAGATTCCTGCTGTACCGTTGAAATTGATAAAATGCCCTTTCGCATTTCGGCCTACTTGTTCCAGGGTAAAGTGAGCGTCCAGGGCAAAGGCCTGAATGCGCGTAAGGGTTGAATAATCCCGATTGATATGCCCCCATCTGGTCTGAACCACCCCGATCTCTTCATCCTTGAAATAGGGTACGGTCTTCTTGAGCCAATCTGAATCCGGAAGGAAATCTGCATCAAAAATGGCAATGAAATCCCCTTTGGCGATGGTTAACCCTTCCTTCAGCGCCCCGGCTTTGAAACCTTCCCGGTTTTCCCTTCGGATATGCTTGATATCGAGTCCACTTTTCCTTAGTTCCTCAATTTTTGCCGCAGTCTGTTCCACGGAATCATCGGTGGAATCATCCAGGACCTGGATTTTAAGCTTGCTCATAGGGTACTCCAGACAGGCTATGTTGTCCAGAAGCCGCTCAACCACATATTTCTCGTTATAGATAGGAAGCTGGATGGTTACATATGGGATTTCTCTGGGATCCATCAGGTTGAATTTAGGGGCTTCCTGTTGTTTCCTCCGGTTCCCAAGATAATTTAACAACAAATTCAGCTGTGACAGACTGTAGAAGAATATCAGCAGCAGTGCCACACTGTAAATTCCAATGATGATGTACGAAATGCTTAGTCCCATAGTTATTTGAAGCTGTATTTAAAGATCCAGCCCAGGATTTTTATGCCGGCAAAGATACTACCTTTTACCGTTCCGGACACCTTGGATATCCCAATTCTTTTTCTGTAATGCACTGGTACTTCGCAATATGCCAATTTCATTCGCACTGCTTTCAGTTGCATTTCTACGGTCCATCCGTAGGTTTTGTCTTCCATTTCCAATGATTCCAGGGCCTGGAAGGTGATCGCCCTGAAAGGCCCCAGGTCCGTATATTGTGCACCAAAGAGCAAATTCATCAGGGTTGTGGCCAGCCAATTTCCAAAGATCTGCTGGGGAGTCATAGAACCAGGTTCCCTTAGTTCTTTCCTCCGGGCTCCGATCACCATTTCCATTTGCCGCTCCAGGATAGGAGCTATAACTTTGCTCAGTTCCTGGGGGTAATCGGAATAGTCACCATCCATAAATACGATGATATCGGGCTTCTTGGATTTTTCGCTCAGGTAATTAATTCCTTTCAGGCATGCGTATCCATATCCTTTCCTTGGTTCAAAGAGTACGGTAGCTCCCCCTGCGCGGGCTACTTCCGCCGTATGGTCAGAAGAATTATTATCCGCAACTACGACCTCATCTACCAGTCCGGGAACTTCAGCAAGTACCTTTCCAATAGAATCTTCTTCATTGTGGGCAGGGATAACCAGGGCTATTTTTGTCATGGGATAATGTTCGGATTGTACCAAAGAAAAGCGTTCACACGGAGGGCTCAGAATTAGTGTTGACCAGATCCATCAAGTCCACATTGTTTCCCAGCAATACGTCCCTGGAGTTGATCCGGCCCGGGAGCGGTCCGTTTTCCAGTTTCAATACGCCCCTCGGACAGACTGCGGAGCATATGCCACATCCCACACAACTGGCACGGACAATATTTTCACCCTTTTGGGCATAGGCGCGAACGTCAATTCCCATTTCACAATACGTGGAACAGTTGCCACATGAAATACATTGCCCCCCGTTGGTGGTAATGCGGAATCGGGAAAACAGCCGCTGTTGGAGCCCAAGGATGGCGGCCATCGGGCAACCAAAACGGCACCACACCCGGTTGCCGAAAATAGGATAGAATCCTGTGCCTATTACACCGGAGAAAATGCTGCCGATCAAAAAACTATAGCTTTTTCTGAGGCCTTCAGAAGGCAGGAGAAAGACGTGTTTAGTATCGCTTAAGAAATGGATGGCAATCAGTCCTAGCACGATTATAAAATATCCGATAGCCCCATATCGCGCATCCTTTTTTAATTCCTGGCGGCGAAAAATCATCACCCAGCTGAATATGAGGGTCAGCAGGACTCCAACCCCAATCAGAAACTGTGACTTGCTCAACCAGTATTTACTGTTGTCCGGCCCCAGATAAGAATATACGACAGACGTTGTCATCAGCACCACAAATACTAATACGCTGTGTACTACCCAACGTTCTACGCGCCAGGCAAAGGTCCCTTTATCGCTCAGATGGCGGAAAGAATCACCAGCAGTTTCGGCCAGGCCCCCACATCCGCAGACCCATGAACAATACCAGCGTTTACCGTAGAAGTAGGTAAGTAACGGGGTTATCACAAGAATGGAAAGGATCCCGAATACGAGCATGAACAGTCCGATATCCCCCGCATCGATAAAGGAAGTTACCCGGTACCGTTCAAAATTGTAGTAATTCAGCGGCCATATATTCTTCAGGTCATAATAAGGGAGGTCTCCGTTTAACCTCGCCATGATCTCGGGGATGATAAATGCAAAGGACGTCTGGAAGAACATAACGCTTATGGTTCTGATTGTCTGATACCGGTTATGACGGTATTTCCAGAGGAATTTGATGCCGAATGCCAGGATGGCAAGTGTGTAGAGGGTTCCGTAGACAAACCACTGGCTTGCCGGGTTTCCGCTCAGTGCACGGCTCAGCGGATCGAAGAAGGATATCAACCCCCTGTTGGGCCCGTCTCTTACCAGGCCGAGGTATTCCGGGTAGCAGCCCAAAAGTGGCCAGTGCCAGGATAAAGAGGGATGCAAAACCAAGGAATACAGCTGTTTTTTGGGGAAGGCTCAGGGATTTAGGCGGTCCGCCTGCCAGTGACATGGATTCAAGCGTATTCATATGAGCTGTTTTCTGTGTGATATAAATTCATTCTGGATCTGTGCCTCATAGCTGCCATACAATTCCGGATCGAAGTTCGCTTCCGACAGTTGTCCGACAACCTGATCTACCTCAATCTCGTCTGTAAGCCACTGGTCTATGACTTTGTGCCGCATCCGGATACCAAAGGTGTTTATTCCCAGGAATCTCCTGCTGTTTGCTTCATAGGCCAGGGTCAGGCAAATTTTTTCTTCTGGGTGCCTCCAGTGGAAATGTATTTCGTCCGACCCTTTGTTGCCTTCGCTGAAGACCCAGCCGTAGGTCTGGTATTCAATATCAAAGAATTTGGCCGAATTGAACCAATGACCCGGGGTGTATTCGATGGGATATCCGCATATAGTCTGAGCCACGGTTTCTCCCATCATCCTTCCCGTATACCAAACCGCTTCTACAAGCCTCCGTTTTCCGATTGGGCTCCGCTGTTGGGCACAATCTCCGATGGCGTAGACGTCGGGAGCATTAGTCCTCAGGAAGCGGTCTACCAGGACCCCCCGGTCGGTTTCGATACCAGACCCTTCAAGAAAGCCGATATTTGGCCGGACCCCTGCGGTCAGGCCTACCAGTTGACATTCGATAACCTCATCCTGGTCGGTAACCACTGCCCTGGCTTTTCCATCCGCGTCGGGCAGGATCTCTTTCAGGCTTGTAGCGAGCCGCAAATCAACATGGTGTTCCAGTATATGTTCATTAATCATGGCAGATTCGCCTTTTGGCAATACCACATCCCAGAAACTCGGTTCCCGCACCAAAAAAGTGACCGGGATCTCCCGGCTTCTGAGCATTTCTGCCATTTCGATTCCAATGAGCCCGCCTCCGACGATCACAGCCTTTTTGCAGCTCTTATTGTCGGGCGCTGTTCGCTCCAGAGCTTCCAGGTCCTGCAGGGAATACAATCCCTGAACTCCTTCGAGCTCCTGCCCTGGCCACCCAAATTTATTCGGTTTTGAGCCCGTGGCTATAATCAGCTTGTCGTAGGGGATTTCCTCACCTGAATCCAGACCCAGGACTTTGGTTTTGAGGTTGATGTTTTCTACAAAGGCACGTTTAAGATCTATGCGGTTCTTCTTCCAGAAATGATCCTCATAAGGTTTGGTATGCTCGAATTTCATATGAC
>JARRLI010000255.1:0-2852 GCA_037387145.1 Robiginitalea sp.
ATCCGCTTTTCAATGGCCTTAATGCTGACCCCTTCTATTTCGGCAATTTCCGCGTATTTCTTCCCGTCGATGCGGTTGAGCAGGAAGGTGGTGCGCTGGTTTTCCGGCAAAGCCGACAGGGCCTGCTCCAGTTTTTCTTTGAACTGCTGTTCTTCCATCAGGAATTCCGGGTCCTGACGGGTAGTGGTTGTTCCGTCCTTCCGGTGCTTCAGTCGTACCTTTTCAGCCTTGATTACATTCAGATAAAGGTTGTTGGCCACCGTGTATACATAAGATTTGGCCTTTTCAGGCGATACCTTTGCACAATTCTCCCAGAGTTTAACAAAAGCTTCCTGTACTGCATCCCTGGCCTTTTCCTCATTCCCAAACTTATAATAGATGTAGTTAAATACCGTTTTGGAATGGGTGCGGAACAGTTGGCTGTAGGTCTGATCGTCACAAACGTTATCCATGGGTCAAAAGCCGGTTTTCGGGAATTAACCTCAAAGATATCTGAAAAAAAGTTTAGAATCGGGTAGGGTAAAAACCAAATACGTTGTTATTAGGGTAAACAAATTCAATTCATTATGAAAAAGATTTTAAATGCTGCGTTGTATGCAGTTCTGCTAATGGGGGCGCTTGCATTTACTTCTTGTCAGGAGGAGTTCGAGGAAATCAACACTTCGGATGCGGAACAGGAATCCTTTAATGCCACCTCGGCTACGGCACAGCTGATGGAAAAAACGGCATTCCAGGATGGTTCCTTCGACAACATCGTCGATGGTTCCAGCTGTTTTGCATTGAATTTCCCGTATGTGGTCAATGTGAATGGACTGGATATTACGGTTGATTCCCTAAGTGATCTCAGATTGATCGAAGAGATCTTTGACGAGTTTGAGGAGGATGAGGACGTCCTTGAGATCCTCTTTCCAATTACCATTACCCTGGCCGATTATACAGAGATTACGATCAATAACCGGGAAGAACTGGTGGAGTTGGCAAAAGATTGTATTGAAGGAGGGGGAGACGACGACATCGAATGTATTGATTTCGTATATCCCATTACCCTTTTCAGTTTTGATATAAACCAGCAGCAAACCGCTTCCGTAACGGTCAACAGCGACCGTGAACTGCGCTTATTCTTTGAGGAGCTGGATGAAGATGATTTTGTGAGCATCGACTATCCTGTCACCCTTATAAAGTTTGACGGAACCGAAATCCGGGTAAACAGCAATGCTGAACTGGCAGCTGCCCTGGAGATGGCCAAGGATGCCTGTGATGAGGATGATGATGACGACTACAACGACGATGATTTCGATGAAGAACGATTGGCTAACCTGCTTACTGAATGTCCGTGGGTTGTGCTTACGGTCGAGCGGAATGACATAGATCAAACTGCCCAATATGAGGCGTATCTTATGACCTTTCTGGAGGATGGTACCGTACGGGTGCGCGATCGCGGCGGGAATATACTGGTAGGTGAATGGGATTTGAACTCCGAAGGGGAATATGTAGAACTCAGCCTTGCTTTCGATACCCTTGTAGACTTTAACCTGGAGTGGAAGGTATATGAACTGCAGGAGGGCAAGATCAAGCTCTTCAGCGGGGAAGGGAATCGGATCATCATGAAGCTCGCCTGCGAGGATCCTGGCAGTACCGATCCCGATACCCTACGGGCTATCCTGTCTGAGTGTAACTGGATCATCAAAAAGGTAAAAAACCAGGGTGAAGAGATCGAACGCCTGATCGGACATGAATTCGATTTCATGGCTGAAGGGGTTGTCACCCTGAGCGATGAGAATAGTGTGATCGAAGGAACCTGGGAGGTGGCTGAAGGAACCAATGGCGGTCTGGTGCTGGCCATTACCATGGGTGAGGAGCCCGGGGTGAGTTTTGAATGGCCGCTGCGCGACCTGTATCAAAAGCGCCTGAGATTTGAAGTGGAAGAGATCGGTTATGAGCTGATCCTTGAGCGCCAATGCCCTTCGGATATGGAAGATGGGGATGTGATGGGAATCCGGGACATCCTGATGGGTGGAGACTGGCTGGTGGCTCAGTATGCTGAAGAAGGAATAGACCAGACTGAAGCTTATTTGGGTTATGATTTCACCTTCGGCATGGAAGGCGAGCTTGGCGTTAGCATTAATATGGACCCCCAGACCACTGGATTGTGGCGTGTAGTCCGCGATAGTGAAGGTGCCCTGAAGGTTTATCTGAACCTGGGGGACAGCGGGGATATATTTTCTGACCTCACCGATGACTGGGATTTGGTATCCATCAGCGAGTCGCGAATGGAACTGAAGGATGTGAGTGGGGACGGAACGATGGATACCCTGGTGTTTGAACGGAAATAACCCCAGACGGGAACACTATATGAACTTAACTTAGAACGGATAGCTATGAATATTAAATGGATTTTTTTAAGCCTGGTTGCCACGCTGCTGATTTCAGTTGGCTGCGAATCAAATGAAGATCCTGCTCCACAGGCGGATGTAATTGCAGCAGAACTGCAATCCACCGCCCTGGAAGGGCAGTGGCGGATTACCTATTACTTCGACTCCGACAAGGAGGAGACAAGCGATTATGCCGGTTTTGTCTTCACCTTTGGGGCCGATGGTACGGTGAGTGCGACCAACGGGACCACGGAGGTTGCCGGGACCTGGTCCGTAACGGACTCCAGTTCTTCCGATGACGACAGCCCGGAAGATGACAGTGATGTGGATTTCAACCTGTTCTTTGTCTCGCCGGCGGACTTTGAGGAACTCAGCGATGACTGGGATATCCTAAAATATAACGCCTCCCGCATAGAGCTGATCGATATCAGTGGGGGAGACGGAGGGACGGATTACCTGACGTTCGAAAAAATCTAATAG
>JARRLI010000256.1:0-2212 GCA_037387145.1 Robiginitalea sp.
AAGAAGTTGAAGAAACCGTAATAGAGTCCACAGAGACCAGCCAGGAAGAGGAAATCATTGAAGTAGACGATGTTGAAGTGGAAGAATTTGAGGAGGATATAGAGGTTCCCTTTGCAGTCATCGAGGATGTACCAGTCTTTCCGGGTTGTGAAAGAGCCAGTGATAAAAAGGCATGTTTCAATGAAATGATGCAGAAACATATCCGCAAAAATTTCAGGTATCCTGAAGTTGCTCAGGAAATGGGTATTCAGGGACGTGTTGCCGTAATGTTTACAATTCAGAAAGATGGTTCTATCGGAAACATCCGCCTTAGGGGTCCGGACAAGAACCTGGAAGCAGAGGCGAGGAGAATCATCGAAAAACTCCCTAAAATGACCCCTGGAAAACAACGTGGGCGCGCAGTAAGGGTACCCTTTAGCATCCCGATCACTTTTAAACTGCAGTAACCTTATCATCCAAATAATCCAAACCCCGGTTTAGCCGGGGTTTTTTTATGAAACAGGGGTGTGATCCGGACAACGCCTTAGTCTTTTGATTCGTTGGATAGAAGTACTTTGGTGCGTATCTTTGCGGGCCATAAAGGAAATGAATGAAACCTGCCGCCGGCGTTGTTGTATCCCATCCCATTCAGGCAGCCTTTGCAGATTTCAAAGAAATCACAAAGGCCAGATTGGCAGTGAGTGTTGTCTTTTCTGCCGTAGCAGGTTACTTGCTGGGGGCAGATGAAATCCGACTCACCTCACTTTTATTGCTAACCGTGGGCGGCTATTGTATGGTAGGGGCCTCCAATGCATTTAACCAGGTTATTGAAAAGGACCTGGACGCCCGCATGCACAGGACCAGGAACCGGCCAATCCCTTCAGGAAGAATGTCCGTTCGCACTGCCATGATAATTGCAACATTCCTTACACTGGCGGGCATAGTTCAGCTGTATATGCTGAATCCTAAAACCGCTTTTTTTGGAACCTTATCCATTTTTCTCTATACCTGTGTTTATACCCCGCTGAAGACAATTACCCCCCTTTCCGTATTCGCCGGTGCCTTCCCAGGAGCCATTCCTTTCATGCTGGGCTGGGTGGCAGCCACCAATGATTTCGGGATCGAACCAGGCACCTTGTTCATGATACAGTTTTTCTGGCAATTTCCTCATTTCTGGGCCCTTGGTTGGATGCTGGATGAGGATTACCAAAGGGGAGGGTTCAAGATGCTGCCCACGGGAAAGAAGGACACGGGGACGGTTCTTCAGATCATTATGTATACTATATGGATGATAGTAATTTCCATCATCCCGGTTTTTGGCATTACTGGCAGGCTGCATTTGTCTGTGCCCGCCGCCATCCTGATCTTTTTGATGGGGCTGGTGATGTTATGGTTTGCCCTGAGGCTTTACGAACTGAGGGACAGAAGTTCAGCCAGGAGCCTTATGTTGAGCAGTGTAACCTATATTAGTCTGATCCAGATCGTTTATGTGGTCGATAAATTTATATCATGAGTAAAAACCTGACAGAACAAACCGAGGCGGAGAAAACCAGCCGTGCCAAAAAGATGATGCTATGGTTTGGAATCGCAAGCTTGCTTATGAGTTTTGCAGGTTGGACCAGTGCGTATATTGTGAGCAGTTCGAGGGAAGACTGGATGCAGGATTACCAGTTGCCTGCGGCGTTCTGGTTCAGTACGGCGATCATCCTGGCCAGTAGCCTAACCTACTGGCTTGCCAAACGGTCTGTGGCAGCCAATAACCACTCGAAAGGTACTTTGTGGCTGGGAGCAACCCTTTTCCTGGGGGTGGCATTTATTACATCACAATTACAGGGGTTCTCCGAAATGATCGGGCTTGGATATTACTTCACGGGCCCGACCAGCAATATTACCCTTTCCTATATATTCCTGATCGCAGCTATTCACATCCTGCACGTTCTGGCAGGCCTGATCTCCTTGCTGGTGGTACTCTTCAATCAGGTTCGGGGTAGGTATGGACCTGGCAAAATGTTGGGTATGGAACTTGGAATTACTTTCTGGCATTTCCTGGACGCCCTCTGGATTTACCTGATACTGTTTTTCTATTTATTCCGTTAAAAACCAGCAGGCCCATTTTGTATTGGGATTCTGCTTTTGTAACGTTCAAAAAAATGTATTTTTGCTAAAATTATCACAACGCGATACTCAATCTTATGGATACAACGGTGACAACGTCTGGTGAAGAGCGGGTATG
>JARRLI010000256.1:2266-5117 GCA_037387145.1 Robiginitalea sp.
GGAAACCAACCCATGAAGGCCAGTTATGGAAAACTCATGATGTGGTTTTTCATAGTCTCGGATGCCCTGACGTTCTCTGGTTTTCTAGCCTCTTACGGATTTTCCCGTTTTAAATTCATCGAGACCTGGCCCATAGCAGATGAGGTATTTACACACGTTCCCTTCTTTCACGGGAATTTCCCCATGTACTATGTGGCTTTCATGACCTTTATTCTGATCATGTCTTCTGTGACCATGGTACTTGCTGTGGATGCCGGGCACCATATGATGAAAAAGAAAGTAATCATCTACATGTTCCTGACCATTATCGGAGGTCTTATCTTCGTTGGTTCACAGGCATGGGAATGGGCGACCTTTATCCGTGGGGACTACGGCGCTGTGGAAACCAAAGGAGGCCGGATCCTGCAATTTGTCAATGCGGAAACAGGTCAGCGTGCTGCACTTTCGGAATTTGCCGCAGAGATCCCTGAGGAGCGATCCAGGCATGAGAGCAAAAGCGGTATTTGGTATGTTCAGGAATCTTCTCTGCCCACTTATACCATCAATGAAGTTACAGAAGGACTCCGGGCCAACCCCAATATTCTTATCCGTACCGAAAAAATTAATGAAGAAGGGGAAAAGACCCTTTTGACCCGTACAGAGACCCTTGACAAAATCAAGGATGCAGAAATAGTAGTGGAAGGAGCCAATCTTATTCGCAACGAATACGGCAGCAGGCTGTTCGCTGATTTCTTTTTCTTTATTACCGGGTTTCACGGTTTTCACGTGTTTTCCGGGGTAGTGATCAACATCATTATATTTTTCAATGTGATCCTCGGTACCTACGAGCGCAGGGGGCACTATGAAATGGTCGAAAAAGTAGGACTTTACTGGCACTTTGTAGACCTTGTTTGGGTTTTCGTATTTACATTCTTTTACCTGGTTTAGATATTCAAAACGATCATAATGGCGCACGAACATAAATTAGAAATTTTCAGAGGACTCGTAAAGTTCAGTTCCAATACCAGAAAAATCTGGGGGGTACTCTTATTTTTGTCCATCGTTACGGCTATTGAGGTTGGGCTGGGGATTACAAAGCCTGCGGTCCTTACTGGCAATTACCTGGTTGGGATGAAACTCCTCAACTGGATCTTTATCCTGCTGACCCTGGTAAAGGCTTACTATATCGCATGGGATTTTATGCACCTGAGAGATGAAAAACGCTCGCTACAAAGAGCCGTGGTCTGGACACCCATCTTTCTGGTTAGCTACCTGATCTTTATATTGCTTTTCGAAGCAGACTATATTTACAATGTCTGGAAAGAAGGCTTTGTAAAATGGAATTTCTAAGAGGAATTAACAGTATATAAAGACGGTCTGACAACCGTCTTTTTTATTTTTGTACTTCTGTTCGCTATGAAAAAGACCTTTGTATTAACGGTTCTTTTTGTTCTACCCCTTGTGGTCTACATGTTCTTTGCTTCAGGTGTGACCAACTTTGGCAGATTGCCCGTTCTTACAGAGGAGGTTGAGGAACTGCGGGCTTTCGAAGGCACTGAAGAACTGGAGGGGAAAATTAGTATTCTGGGATTCCTTGGAAGCGACCTGAATTCCAAAAAGGGGAATGCCTTTAACCTGAACCAGAAGATTTATAAGCCGTTTTATGAGTTCAGGGACTTTCAGGTAGTAATGATAGCCCCCGTCGGACAGGAGCAGGCGGCCATGGAGTTGAAAAAGGAGCTTTCCACCCTGACCAACACAGAAAACTGGCATTTTGTTTTTGGCAGTCCCACAGCGATCCGGGGTTTATTTTCAAGTTTGAATACAGACCTGGAGCTGGACGAATCCCTGTCGACTCCCTATGTATTTGTTATAGACAAGGAACGGAAACTACGGGGCCGTGACAAGGATGAGGAAGAGGGAACCAAATTTGGGTTTGACACCAGTTCCGTTGCAGACCTGAACAACAAGATGAAGGATGATATGAAGATCATCCTGGCGGAATACAGGTTGGCACTAAAAAAGAACAAGGCAGAACGGAAGTAGCACTATGTGCCGCTAAAATTGGATGAAGTGAATAAAAGCAAGTATTCGTATATCTGGGTTGCATTGATCATCTTGATCTTCGGGATCATTTTTGTCCCGAAGATTGTCGACAGGCTTAAGGAGGGTGCTGTAGTGGAGCACGATCGAATCAGCAGGGACCTTGAAAACCAACCGCTGACATACATCTACCTGGATGGGGAACGGAGAAAGGTCCCGCCATTCACTCTGATGAATCAGGATAGCCTGCTGATAACCGATAAGGATTATCTGGGGAAGGTGTATGTAGCTGAATTTTTCTTTACTACCTGCCCAACCATTTGTCCGATCATGAATAAGAACCTGGTCCAGTTGCAGGAGGAATTCCGGGATTTTGAGGAATTCGGTGTGGCGTCATTTACCATAAATCCGCTTTACGATACTCCCGGAGTGCTGAAGGCGTATGCTGAATCCTACGGGATTACCGATATGGATTGGCATCTGCTTACGGGTTCACCCGAAGAGATCTACGAGCTCGCCAATACCGGGTTCAATATCTATGCACAGGAAATGCAGGATGTACCTGGAGGTTTTGAACATTCCGGCCTGTTCGCCCTGATCGATCGGGAAGGATACATCCGCTCTCGCAAGGACCCCTATGAAAATCCCATTGTTTACTACCGGGGTTCGATACCGGCATCCCAGCAAGCTGATGAAGATGGGGAAACGGAACAGATCAGCATCCTGAAGGAAGATATTCGCAAACTTTGAGAAGAAGGAAATGAAAGATAGTCTTCAGGCAAAAGCGCAGCGGTTTAACCGGTGGATCATTGTTATATCCATTGCCGTT
>JARRLI010000257.1:0-2038 GCA_037387145.1 Robiginitalea sp.
TCGAATAACCGGTATTTATGGAGACCACTGTTTACCTTCCACCTTGGCACTAATGGCAAAATACAGGAATTAGCGGCCTTTGGAGAGCAATTTACCAAAACCGATTAAAGGTTATGGCCTGAGGCAGCTCTTTTACATCACCCGCTAATTCGCCGGTGTTGAAATGGTGATGTTGCGGTACTCCACAGCTCCATGGTCCCCTTGAAGCAGGATAGGCCCCGGGGTTGCTTCCCGGCTGTTCAGCGCTCCCCCTGTAATACCTGGAATGATCTGGTTATTAATAACCATTTTTCCATTAGCTACCACGGTAACGCGTCTTCCCACCAGGGTAATATCGTAGGATTGCCACTCCCCCGACTTCCTGGCAACATTCTCGCTGGGAGTAAGAAAACCGTAAATACCCCCAAGGTATATGGAAGAAGGTTCCTTTCCAAAACTATCTTCTACCTGCACTTCGTACCGACCCCGCAGATAAACCCCCGAATTTGAATGTTCAGGATAGCGAAACTCAATATGCAGCTTGAAATCCATGTACGCTGCCTCCGTCCTGAGATTAACCCCAGAGGAAGGATTGGTCAGAACGCCATCGGTTACAAACCACTGGTTGTCCTTGCCTTCCCTCTGTGCCCTCCAGCCATCAAGACTGTTCATTCGTAACAAAGGTTTTGGATCGGACCATTTGCCCGGAGCGGGATACAGCAGGGAGGGAGCCCGATCCCCCCGGAATGCATGGGACTGACCCATGTGATCAAGTAAATTACCCGATATGGCACCATCTTTAACTTTCCCTGTGAAGTGCATATACTGGGATCCATTCCACTGCGGAGGGATACTGAAGCTTATCAACCCGTCCGTATCGTGAACCTCTGCAATTGGACGGGCGCTTCCGCTAACACTCACAAAATAACCAACCAGCGCCTTATTACCCGATAGTTTGACCTCAAGCCAGGATGGCAACCAGGTATCTCCATATTGTACCTCAAGGTCCCATCTACCTATGGCTTCGGATTCCGAAAGATTCTGGGCAGAAAGAAAATTGACATAAAGCAAAGGCATCAGGAGCAACAGGAAAACAGGGTGGAAAAGAGATAACTTCATAGGGTTCCGGGTTTTGGGATATAATTCTAAAAGTAATTAATTTCTTTGACGCCCCCCTACTTCCGGGATTAGTTGTTTTGTAAATTAGACCCCGAATTGCAGGCTATGAAAACCAAATCCCGATTCAGACTGGCATCCCGGAAGGGAGATTTTGAACGGATCGCCGAGTTAGCGCATATCATCTGGCGGGAACATTATATTCCCATAATCGGGAAGGGGCAGGTGGAATATATGCTCGATAAATACCAATCGGCATATGCCGTAAAGCAACAGGCGGCTGACGGGATGTGCTATTATCTTATCTATTCAAAAACCCTTCCCGCAGGGTACTTCGCTTTCGAAAAAAGGGAGAAGGAACTGTTCTTGAGTAAAATCTATCTCCTCAATACTCACAGGGGGTTGGGACTGGGTACCGCTGCCATGAAATTCATAAGTGACAAAGCCAGGGATTGGGGATGTTCACACATCGCCCTTACTGTAAATAAAAATAATGATCGGTCTATTTCTGCTTATCAAAAGTTGGGTTTCGAGAATAAGGGGGTACAGATTACGGATATAGGAAGCGGCTACATTATGGACGATTTCCGCATGGTCAAAACCCTGACCATTCTATAATACCTATCGGAATATTTTGAAGTTCTCCAATTTGATATCGTCCACTCCAAGGTCGTCAAAAGGATATTCCATCTGATCCTGAATATTGTACAGTGAGATCAGAATGAATTCTGTCACCACCACAATAAAGTATACCACCTGCTCATTATGAACTGCCCCTATGTTATAGATGATCGTTGGGGCGTAAATGAGCGGGAAAATATAGATGAAGATCAGACAATACGCCTTTAAAGCCTGTGGAGTCCTGTGACTATTGATGGCGTGTACGTTTTCGAAACCTTCCTGAACGTCCTTCATAAAGCGAAACATACGATCCTTGATCCTG
>JARRLI010000257.1:2087-3596 GCA_037387145.1 Robiginitalea sp.
CCTGGTCTACGGATTCCACATCTTCAGAATTGCTTTTGAGGTGATTGACCGCTTGTTCACTAATCTGGTAAATGGCATCGTCAATTTTCTTCTTGTCCTCTTCGGTCAGATCCGGACACATATCGGCATAAAAATGAATGGTCTTTAATGCAGACCGGAAGCGACTCAGATGCTGCAAAGCTTTTTCACGCCTTCTGAATGCACCACGGATATTGAACACGAGGGGGAAAATTATGGCAATACTCATCAATGTGAGGTCCAGGTTGTACCCCAGGCTAAAGTGAATAGATACGTAGGTGACCAATATGGATATCACCAGCGTATACAAAGTTTTCCAGTTTAATATAGATGTATAGAGGTGGATAGACTTATTTTTAGTAAATTAACAAAAATCATAACGTGAATATAGTGAAAAATCAAACTTGGGCTATCGTTACATTACTGTTTTTGATATTTTCAGTACCGGTATTCGCCCAACCGGAGGCTCAGCCTGCTGAAAAAACAGGAGTTACCACCCTTCTCTTCCAAAGTGAAGATCCCTTACCCATCCGCATGCGGTATTCCAACAAGAATATCAAGAAGGAGACTAATGACAGTACATACATCGACCAGACCATTTCGTATCAGAATGCAGATGGTCAGTGGGATTCACTGAATCTCCAGATGCGGGCAAGGGGGAACTGGCGCCGGGAAAACTGTTTCCTTACCCCTGTAAAATTCAAGATCAAGAAGGCCCAGAGGGAAAACACGCTTTTTGAAGGGAATAAGGAGCTTAAAATGGTGCTCCCCTGTCGAAATAGCGACCAGGGACAGGATTATGTCCTTAAGGAATATATGGCTTACAAATTATACGAGTTGATTTCTCCATATCACTTCAAGACTCGCAGACTGGCCATTGAATTTACGGATGCAAAAGGTAAAAAGGAAAAGCAATACCAACTGGAGGGATTCCTGATCGAGGATATTAGTAATGTCGCCGAACGGAATAATGCCAGACGCCTAAAACGGTTTGTGCATCCACAGCAACAAGATGATATCAGCTGTTTACAGAACGATTTTTTCCAGTTCCTGATAGGGAATACGGATTATTCCGTAGCCTATCAGCACAATGAAAAACTACTTTTTGTGGAAGGCATGAGTGCCATCCCAGTGCCTTATGATTTCGATATGTGCGGGCTCGTGGACGCCAGTTATGCCGTGGTATCCCAGGTGCAGGGGGAAACACTCCCAAATACAGATGTCACCCAGCGTGTCTACAGGGGCTTCAAACGCGATCCCGGACTCTACGAACAAGTTAGGCAGGAGTACATTTCAAAGAAAGGTGAATTCTTGGCAGAGGTGGATGGCATGAAAGGCAGTTTCAGGAGCGAAAAGCAATTTGAAACCGCCCGAAATTATGTAATGGACTTTTTTGAAGTACTTGAAGATCCATCCAGATTTAACAGGGAGATCGTGTCAGCCGCACGGACCAAATGACCCTGGGCGGATCTGTACAGGTTTTTTTAATCC
>JARRLI010000257.1:3614-6438 GCA_037387145.1 Robiginitalea sp.
TTAATCCAATAATTCTGAAAGTGGTTCTCCGTTAGATCCACTTGGCAACTGCAGATTTAACAGCATGGAAAGGGTAGGCGCGATATCCGAAGGGTGAACCCTTCGGGTAGACTGCCCTTTGCGGATTCCTTTGCCGAACCACAGCATTGGCACATGAGTATCGTATGCATAGGCAGATCCGTGCCCAGTACCCCGCACCTTTGAAACAGGTGTGCGGAAATCCGCAGTAGCTGTAAAACCCGGTTCATATACCAGCATTACATCGCCAGAACGCGCAGGATGGAATCCGTTCTGAACGCGCGCAGGCAAGCCGTCATTGAAATTATTTTGCTCTAAGTTCTGGGCCGTAAGGGCATAGCGAACCCCGGTTTGCTGCTGCATGAAGTCTGCAACGACCTGTTGCACTTCAGGCAGGGACAACTTCTTTTCAGCTATCAACTTCCTGTCCAGGTAAATCTGTTCATACCCGAATTCGGAAATCCAGTCAAAGGCACCAAAACGCTGATTCAGATGAAAGGACAAATCCTGTTTGAATTTGGGAATTACCGCGAGGCCGGCCTGCATTTTGTTCGCATGCAGGTAGGAAACTACCGGCTGGGCTCCGTGGTCTGAGGTCAGGAAAAGCATGTAATTATTCTTTCCCACTTCCTGATCCAGCGAATTCAACAGGTTTTCAAGATCCCGGTCCAGCCGTAGGTAGATATCCTGAACTTCCACGGACTGCGGCCCAAACGTGTGGCCTATCACGTCAGGGGTTGAAAAACTCACACAAAGCATATCCGTGTAGATATCCTTGCCGAGATCTTCATTTCTTCTGGCCTCCAGGGCAAAGTCCTTTACAATGGTGTTGCCAAAAGGCGTACCCCACAGGACCTGGTAGAAACTGGACTCCCCGTTGTAAAGTTTTCTCATCTCCTCCAGGTTATAGGGAAATGTAGGTTTATCCTTTCCTCTCAGCAGGCGTTCATGCGGATTGTCATCCGGAGCGCTTTCGTCATATTCAGCTATGGGAAGCAGCGTATTCCATGTTTGGCTCAGGTAGGAATCTGTGAGTTCTTTCTTATTGAAATCCTTAACCCAGGAAGGCAACTCATCCATATAATACGAACTGCTGACAAAATGGCCAGGGCTGCTTTCCCAGTCGTGCCAGTAAGCTGCGTTAGCAGTGCGCCCTCCCGGAAGAATAGCCCCCCTGTCCTTGAGGGAAACGCTGATCACCTTGGATTTGAAATTCGAGCCCATCCGAAGCTGGTCCGTAATGGTACTGCTCAGCAAGCGATTGGGAGAACGTCCGTAGGGATTCTCAACTACGGAGCCCACTATTTGTGTTTCAGGATCACCTACATTGCTCACCCCTGTCTTGGAGGCCCTGTCATACCAACTGTTGCTGACGATTCCGTGAACATTCGGAGTAGCCCCCGTATAAATAGATGCATGCCCTGAAGCCGTAACGGTGGGCACATAATCAAAATGGGTGTTTTTGAAGTTAAATCCCTCCCTTAAAAGACGCTTGAAGCCACCTTCCCCATAATGATCCTGATATTTATACAAATAGTCAAAACGCATCTGATCAATGACGACTCCCACCACCAACCGGGGCGGATTTGAATTTGTTTGCTGTGCACAACCAACAGAGGCAAAAAGAAAAAGTGCTATTACTGCTAAAGTGATTCTCATCTTGAACGTTGTTTAGGATATTACTCCCTATGTATACTTATTAAAGCCTTTAAAATACAATTAAATTGGGGCATGACGGCAGAATTATGGCAATTTTAGCATTTCCTAACCCCATTAAGACCAGGCATTCAAAATAGCGTACGCCTTCCTGTTTTATTCCTCCCTGACCGTAGGATATTCCACACCCAATTGCTCCAGGTAGGTATCGTACCTGGTTTCGTCAAAGTAGAATTTCTCCAGCTCAGGCCGGAATTGTTCCATAATGGCAGTGTTCAGTTCAATAGGAGGCGGGTCCTGATCCGTGATCATCGGGCGGTATTCGGTCTCCTTTTTCTGGACATTCTCAAAGTAATCCCAAGCTTCTGCAAGTAGATCAGATTGGGTAAGGAAGTCTATGAGGGTCATAGCAACTGCCTTGGCCCCTGCAGTCGTACCTTTGTGTGCAATGGGCGTTGCCATAGCAATGGCGTTGGACCAGTGATGACCCTGCAGGCCCGGGATGTTGGAAGGGAATCTCATGGTTACCGTAGGAACGGTCCAGGAAACATCCCCTATATCGTCTGAACCCCCGCTTACAGGACGTTCTGCTGGTTTATTCAATTTGCTTAATTCCAATGCAAGACCCGTAGTGTCTTTTGAACCTACTTCCCTTTGAACGGCTCTGGCCAATTGCTGATCTGCCTCTGACCATGTAGGAAGCTCAACTTGTTGGATATTTTCATACATGGCCTCAGCGATTACCTTATTAAAATGCCTGGGCCAGGCGGCACCCACCACGCGTGAGGTTACTTTGGTATCTGTCATTTGGGCGGCTCCCTGTGCTATATTATTGGCGTCCTCATACATTTCCATGATTCCCTCATAGGTCACATCCCGCAAATAGAACCAGATCGAGGCTTTAGAGGGAACCACGTTTGGCTGATCGCCTGCATCTGTGAAAATATAGTGTGAACGCTTAAGTGGATGCAAATGCTCCCTTTTATAGTTCCAGCCTATATTCATCAATTCTGCTGCATCCAGGGCCGACCGACCGCGCCAGGGTGCTCCGGCTGAATGGGCGGATTCGCCCTCGAAAGAATATTCAACCGATATCAGGCCTGTTCCCCTTGCCTGCCCCCAGGAAACTGCCAGATTACTGCTTACATGC
>JARRLI010000258.1:0-2824 GCA_037387145.1 Robiginitalea sp.
CCAAACCAGTTCGATGTCATTCTAACGGGACACATGTTTGGAGATATCATTTCAGATGAAGGAAGTGTTATTGGGGGTTCCATAGGCCTGCTGCCTTCTGCTTCGGTAGGTCAAAAATACGCCATGTTCGAACCCATTCACGGTTCCTTTCCGCAGGGCGCCGGCAAGAATATCGCCAATCCGATTGCCGCAGTCCTTTCTGCTGCTATGCTGCTCGATCACTTTGGTTTGCGTGAAGAGGTAAACGCAATTGTCAAGGCGGTAAACCGTTCACTGAAAGATGGAATTGTAACCCCCGACCTGAAACCCAAGAGCAAATACGGGACAGATGATGTCGGACATTTTATTGCAAGCCATATTACTGATGCCGATGATTACAGAGGGCTGAACAGGGAAAATATCGGTTTGGGAAAATCAACCATTATATAGGAGCCTTTTCATCCGCAAATAATCCAGCTCTAACCCCCCTGACCGGGGCTTTTGTGTTTGTAATGGTATCAGGTAATACCGCATGGATATCTTTTAACATTATCTTATCTTTGATCGCTTAAAGGGGCAGCATGAAAATTTCCTATAACTGGCTAAAACAATTCCTGGATATTACGTGGGAGGCGGCTAAGACCGCCGAACTTCTCACCGACCTCGGACTGGAAGTCGAGGGTATCAGCCAATTCGAATCTATTCCGGGGGGGCTCAAAGGAGTGGTGGTCGGGGAAGTCCTGGAATGCAAAAAACATCCCAATGCGGACAAACTGAAGCTCTGCAAGGTAAACATTGGGAAGGATGAGCCGCTGTCCATTGTTTGCGGAGCCCCAAATGTGGAAGCGGGACAAAAGGTGCCGGTGGCTACTATTGGAACGGTACTGCACGGACCGGACGGAAGTCCATGGAAGATCAAAAAAGGTAAGATCCGGGGAGAATTAAGTCATGGGATGATCTGTGCCGAGGATGAGATCGGTCTCGGAGAGAGCCATGAAGGAATCATGGTACTCCAAACCGAGGCACCGAACGGCACCCCCTGTGCCACAGTTTTTGAAATTGTGGAAGATGAGGTGTTCGAAATCGGTCTTACACCGAACCGCGCTGATGCCATGAGTCATTACGGGGTTGCCCGAGATCTTAGGGCAGGGTTGAAACAACAGGGGCTGAACATGGAATTGCGGACTCCCTCTGTGAGTACTTTCAATGTAGACAACCGATCACTGAGGATAGATGTTTCCGTTAAAGACCATGGCCTGGCACCCAGATATTGCGGGATCACGCTAACCAATCTAATAGTCCAGCCTTCTCCCGACTGGTTGAAAACGAGATTGCGCGCTATCGGCCAAAACCCGATCAACAACGTGGTCGATGCGACCAATTATGTGCTTCATGAGCTGGGCCAACCACTTCACGCTTTTGACGCCGACCGTATTTACGGGAATAAGATTGTTGTAAAAACGGTAAAGGAAGGGACTCCATTTATGACCCTGGATGGGGTAGAACACATCCTGCACAAAGAAGACCTGATGATATGTGATGGAGAGAAGCCCATGTGTATTGCAGGTGTATTCGGGGGCATCAACACAGGAGTAACTGAAGATACAAAATCCATATTTCTTGAAAGTGCCTATTTCGATCCGGTTTCCATTCGGAAAACCTCCAAAAGGCATGGGCTGACAACAGATGCCTCCTTTCGTTTTGAACGGGGGGTAGATATACACAACACCGAATACGCCCTGGTTCGGGCTGCAATCCTGATCCGTGAACTGGCAGGTGGAAATATCAGTTCCGATATTGTAGACCTGTATCCCAGAAAGATGGATGACCACAGTGTATTCCTGACATTTGAGAAGATCAACAACCTCATTGGGCACGAAATTCCGAGGGATACGATAAAAAGCATTCTGGCCTCCCTTGATATCAAAGTCAGGAGCGTTACCGAATCAGGCCTGGGGTTGGTAATCCCTTTTTACCGCGTAGATGTACAAAGGGAAGTGGATGTCATCGAAGAAATTCTACGCGTATATGGCTACAACAACGTTCCGGACAAAACAAAGTTCAAAGCATCCATCATTCCCCCTCCTGCCCTGGAACCTCATATTCTGGAGGATATCATCGGAAATCAGCTTTCCAACAATGGATTTTACGAAATACTATCAAACAGCCTGACCAATCCGGCCTATCACGAACTCCTGGAGCAAGGCGATGAATCGGCAGTTGTCCTGCTCAACCCCCTTAGCAGTGAATTATCTGCTATGAGGGGTGATCTGCTCTTTGGAGGACTGGAAGCGATTTCCCACAACCTGAACCGGAAACAACAGGACCTGAAGTTCTATGAGTTCGGTAAAGTTTACAGGCAACAAGATGATTCCCGAAGTGAACAGGCGCGGCTCTCACTCCTACTCACCGGGAATAACCGCAGGGATCACTGGACCGGAAAGGATGAAGAGTTTAGTTTCTTTTACTTAAAGGGGGTGATCAATCAGCTGCTGCAACATATTGGTATTGATGCTATAGAGGAAATGCCTGGGGAAGATAAGAGGTTCGCGGAAGCCCTCTTTTTAAAACTAAAAGAGGAAGAGATTGCCATTTTCGGCCTGGTACATCCGGAGATCCTGGAGAAATTTGAGATAAAACACCCAGTGTTTTATGCCGATATCAGATGGGAATTCCTGCTCAAAAAGGCTTCTGAAAATCGTTTTACTTATCAGGATATCCCGAAATTTCCTGAGGTAAAACGGGATTTTGCCCTATTACTCGATGAACAGGTCAGCTACAGGGAAGTGCACGACCTCGCATTCAAGACAGAACGCAAACTACTTCAGGACGTACAGTTGTTCGA
>JARRLI010000259.1:0-2816 GCA_037387145.1 Robiginitalea sp.
AGCTGCTGCAAGATATTCCCTTCAATCAGATCAAAATAATAGCTGTTCTGACGCTGGAGGCTCTGGTCCAGAACAGATACGAAAAGCGCCTTGTCTTCCGGTTCCTTTTCGAATTCCACCAGCCATTCATGATAGGGCAATTGGCCTTCCTCAGGATTTATCAGGGGGGCCACTGTAAATTCATTGACCTGGGCGCCGGTTTGTGCAATAGCCTCTTCCATGGCATATTCCACTTCTTTGGCAATCACATGTTCCCCGAAAGCGGAAATAAAATGTTTGATACGCCCGGTTACGATAACACGGTAGGGTTCTAATGAAGTGAATTGAACGGTATCCCCCAAATTGTATGCCCAGAGACCTGCATTGGTAGATATGACCATAACATAATTGACCCCCAATTCGACTTCGCCGATAGTATAGCGCTCAGGGTTTGTTTCAAAGAACGAATCTGCCCTGATAAACTCATAGAAAATTCCGGCTTCCAGTAAAAGCAAGAGTCCCCGCTGCGAAAAATCATCCTGGTAGGCAAAAAACCCTTCACTTGCAGGGAAGAGCTCAATACTGTCTACTTTTCTGCCGATCAGGTTCTCAAACTTGCTTCGATAGGGCTCATAATTGACTCCTCCATAAATAAAGAGCTGCAGGTTGGGGAATAACGTACCGATTGGTTTATTATAGCGCTCCTGTAATTTCTCAAAATACATTTGCACCCAGGATGGGATCCCCGCGATGATAGTCATGTCCTGATCGATGGTCTCATCCACGATTCGTTCTACCTTGGTTTCCCAGTCTTCAATACAATTTGTTTCCCAGGAGGGAAGCCGGTTTTTCTGGAGGTATCCCGGAACGTAGTGGGCTGAGATCCCTGAAAGTCTGCCTGTTTTGATCCCGTTTTTCTCATCTAGCACAGGGCTTCCCTGAAGGAAAATCATTTTCCCATCCACAAAAGAAGCCTTGCCCGTTTTATGTATGTAATTCAATATTGCATTACGGGAAGCCTTTACCTGTTCCCTGATGGAGGGGCGCGTAATCGGGATATATTTGGCCCCGGAGGTGGTTCCGGAAGTTTTGGCAAAATACAACGGGAGGCCAGGCCAGAGTACATCCGGCTCCGCCTTCAGAATCTTTTGGATATAGGGCTTGAGCTGTTCGTAATCCCGGACAGGGACCCGTGCAGCGTATTCTTTATAGCTCCTGATCTGGCTGAAATCGTGATCTTTCCCAAATTGAGTATCCCTGGCCTGACTGATAAGCGCATCAAAGGTCTTCTTTTGAGCGGCCTCCGGGTTTTGTACCCACCGGATTGAACGTTTATTCACGCGCCAGGCAAAGATTTTAGCAGCCAGCGCCTTGGGAGATAGCATACTAATCAAAATCTATATAATTCAACGGGTCTACCGGATTTCCATCTTTCCAGAGTTCGAAATGAAGATGCGGCCCAGTGGAAAGCTCCCCCGTATTGCCTACGGTGGCTATGACCTCCCCCGCCCGAACAACAGCCCCCTGCTCCTTTGTTAAGGATCCATTGTGCTTGTAAACAGAAATCAGGTCCTGCTTGTGTTCTATGATGATTACATATCCAGTGGCGGCAGTCCATTCAGAGAATATGACCCGCCCATTGGCCACTGATTTAACCGGGGTGTCCTTAACTGCCACGATATCTATTGCAAAATGTTTGTAATCCGGATCAAATCCCTGGGAAATAGAGCCCAGCAGGGGTGTGTATAGCAAAATGCTTCCGTCGTATATGGGCTGATCGAACAGGTTGTATTTGTCCTCAAGGGCAACCTCCGCCCTTAAAATACTATCCTCGCGTATCGGAGTTAAGTCGATTTCCCCGGGTTCCAGCTTTATGGATTCGAATATAGAATCCCGGTTCATTTCAGATGTTTCCAAATCGCCGCTGAGCACCATGCGCACATTGTCTAAATACCTGTTGGTATAATTTAATGCGTTGACCAGGGAGTCTGTCTTGTAAGTTAGCTCCGAAGCCTGTCTTTTAAGTGCCGTTGAGGAATATCCTGGAATGTATTCCCGTAGCGGAGTAAATGCAATCAACAGGATGGTAAGGGATATCAGGCCTATAACCATAAACATCCCTGTAACAAATACATTTAACCTGCTGAGCTTAAAGGATATCTTTTCCTCGAACGTACTTTCGTTAAGGATGACCAGCCTGTATTTGTGAAGAAGCTTTCGCTTAATCTCTTTTCTTCTTTTCTTCTTCTCCATACTACTCCTACTAACCTTAATCCAGGGCCACAACATTAGCGGCAATAACATTTCTTTCGACTAATTCACCCTAAGACAGGGCTGATAAGGTTTGGCTGTCTAAAATACATCTTATCGCAGAAATAAAGGGTTTCTACGTTGTTTTTTACTACCTTTACGAATTCAAAAATGTGTTGGCATGAGTGCACTAGGTATTTTTTTAGCCATTGGCCCTTGGCAAATCGCCGTTATAGTAGTTATAATTTTATTGCTTTTCGGAGGCAAAAAAATTCCCGAATTGATGAGGGGGCTGGGAAGTGGTATTAAGGAGTTTAAAGATGCTACAAAAGAAGATGATAAACTTGAAGAAAAGAAGGAGTAATAACTTTACACCATTCGCTTAAAAGCATCCACAGGGTGCTTTTTTTGTTTGTGCTCTTTTCGGAAAAACAACTCTCCACCACAACTACCCTCTTGATATTATTCCCAATTTAAATCTCTCATATCCACAGAGATCCGCGTTACACGTCGAATTACTCCTCTTTCACAACAAAAAAATACACTGGTGCCAGGTTTGGCGTATTTTCGAAAATAGATTCGATAAA
>JARRLI010000260.1:0-7135 GCA_037387145.1 Robiginitalea sp.
TGGTTGAAATTGTAGATTCTCTCGAGAATAAAATCAGTAAACTGCTGCACAAGCTAGATCTTATGCACCAGAATAAGCTGGACCTCGAAAGGGAATTGGAGTCTCTGCAAAGCGACTACGAGGCCACCCAAAGATCCGTGGAAGAATGGGAAGAGCGATATAAATCCCTGAAGCTGGCAAACACAATGTTGGTTAGTGAAACAAATAAAACAGAAGCTAAGCTTAAAATAAATGCGTTAATCAGGGAGTTGGATCATTGTATAGTGCAACTTGCTGAATAACCCCCCTGTTCACCAATGACTGAGAAGCTGAAGATCAAATTGTCAATAGCGGATCGCGTCTATCCCCTGACGATTGATCCCTCCCAGGAGGAAGGGCTTCGAAAGGCGGCCAAGCACATTGAACAACTGGCCAAAAAGTTTGAACAGAATTACGCTGTACGCGATAAACAGGATGTTTTGGCCATGTGTGCCTTACAGTTTGCATCCAAGATAGAACAGCGTGGCATTGAACGGATGGAAGATACACAGGAGGTAACCGAACGCCTTAGAGCGCTCGACCAGCTGGTTTCATCCAAAACGAGCATAGGCTAAGTTCTTTAACATACCAAATGATACTGCCCACATTGGTCATTATTTTTTGACAAACTCAACACTAATTTTATTAGAAAGGGTGAGTTTAGATTGTAAAAGCAGGCCTTCTTAGAAAGGATCCTTGAGCAATCTGGTAGCCCTAAACCTGTTTACTGGAGTTTGTACAAAACTTCATCAATGTGGGCTTTTTTATTCTTCCTGCCGGGGAGGAATAGGCGGCAGGGGGTTGGCATCATACACCTTGCAACACGGTATGTGGTTCACTTCCACTAACGATTTTAAAACTTTTGATCATGGACATTACCACAGGTATTATTGCCCTGGGAATAGGCCTTGCAATCGGCTTCCTGATTGCCAAGATACTCGAGAAGGGAAATGCGGCAAAAACCATAGAGGGAGCCAAAAGGGAGGCTGCGGCGATCCTTAAGAATGCGAAGGCCGAAGGGGAAGGTGTTAAGAAAGATAAGATTTACCAGGCGAAGGAAAAATTCCTGGAACTCAAGGCCGAGCATGAAAAAGTCATCATAAAGAAGGACAAGAAAATAGCAGAGGCCGAAAAACGGATCAGGGATAAAGAATCTCAGGTTAGTGGCGAACTGGCCCGCAACAAAAAGCTGAACGAGCAGCTTGAGGTAAAAATGCAGGACCTGGAGAAAAGGTCAAAGTTCTATGAACGCAAACAAAAAGAACTCGAAAAACTACAAAACAGTCAGATTCAGCAGCTTGAAGTCATTTCAGGCCTGTCCGCTGAGGACGCCAAATCGCAGCTGATGGAATCGCTGAAAGAATCCGCCAGGGCGGATGCGATGGCCTTCCTTCAGGGATCATTGGAAGAAGCTAAAATGACTGCACAGCAAGAAGCCAAGAAAGTCATAGTAAATACCATCCAGCGCATAGGCACGGAAGAGGCCGTGGAGAATTGTGTCTCTGTATTCAATCTGGAATCCGATGATGTTAAGGGCAGGATTATAGGCCGGGAGGGAAGGAATATCCGGGCACTTGAGTCTGCTACCGGTGTAGAGATCATCGTGGATGATACTCCGGAGGCGATTATCCTTTCCTGTTTTGATTCCGTCCGGCGCGAGGTTGCCCGACTGTCCCTCCACAAGCTGGTAACCGATGGCAGGATTCACCCGGCGCGGATTGAAGAGGTGGTACGCAAGACCGAGAAGCAGATTGAACAGGAGATCCTCGAAGTAGGTAAACGCACTGTGATCGACTTGGGGATTCATGGTCTGCATCCGGAGCTAATTCGCCTGGTCGGCCGTATGAAGTATCGCTCCTCTTATGGGCAGAATCTTTTGCAGCACTCAAGGGAAGTGGCAAAACTCTGCGGGATTATGGCTGCAGAGTTGGGGTTGAACCCAAAATTAGCCAAAAGAGCCGGTTTATTGCACGATATCGGGAAAGTACCCAATTCGGAGACAGAATTGGAAACTCCCCATGCCATTCTGGGAATGCAATGGGCTGAAAAGCATGGTGAAAAACCTGAAGTATGCAATGCCATCGGGGCCCACCACGATGAAATTGAAATGAATACCCTGATCTCCCCAGTTGTACAAGTATGTGACGCGATCAGTGGTGCCCGTCCGGGGGCACGCCGTCAGGTGTTGGATTCATACATTCAGCGGCTGAAAGATCTCGAGGAAATCGCTTTTGGTTTCAGAGGCGTTCAGAAAGCCTATGCCATCCAGGCCGGCCGCGAGCTGCGGGTCATTGTGGAAAGTGAGAAGGTCAGTGATGAAAAGGCCGTCCAGCTATCCTTTGAGATCTCCCAGAAAATCCAGACAGATATGACCTACCCCGGGCAGGTAAAGGTAACTGTGATCCGGGAGACCAGGGCCGTACACGTAGCCAAGTAGTGGCCGTGTAACCCTTTTTGGCAGCTTACCCGACGGACCGATTCATCGAAACAGGAATTCTCTGGGGCTACACCTGTTGCAAGCTTGCAGACCCTGGACCCCAAAACTGCAATACCTCCTTTCACTAGTCGTTCAGGGACAGTTCGAATTGATATAGCCCCCGTCCAAGGCTTGCCAGGAAGGGCAGCCCAATCGATTCGTACTCGTAATTGTCATCGTTGAATATTCCATCCTCATTTACCAGGATGGTTGCCGATACCAAAAATTCAATCCCTGACTGTGTATCCCTTATATAGGCGCAATCCGTCAGGGTGCCATAAGCGAAGCCCACTGTATTGTAGATTTCGATATGGTCCGTGGGCACAATTTTCATAGTGTTCAACAGAAAGTCATGTTGATCCGAACTAAGGTCGAATCGTTGGGTCGGCGGGAAGGCCTCAGGAAAAACTACCCGTTCCATCAATCCATGCAAAGTTGCCAGGGGAAGGTGATTCTTCAACCGGAAATCAAAGGGTTCCATTACCAGGGAATCCTCCGCATAATAGCCATTTCCCTTGCGGTCCCCGGTCAGCTCCAGAGGTTCAATGGGAGAATTTAGGATGGGAATACCGGAAGTGAGAAGACTGTCATTCAGGTAGATGACAAGGGGCTGGGTGGTTAGTTCATCACGGTGAAACCCAAGCCTGTGGCTAATGCGTACCGGGCCTGCCTGTTTCTTCCTTAAACGCCGGTTTATATCGTCCTGACCAAGGAATTCAAAAAGCCTGTTGTTTGCGTGGTTATCGCTGACAGCGAAGATTTTAACAATATCCTCCGCGAAGGAGTTCTCTACTGTATCACCCTCAATGTAGTACCGCGTATTTCGGTCCAGGCTGTCCAGTTCATTTAGTTTCTCCAGGGCGGCAACGGCAATAGGAAATTTTACCGTACTGGCGGGAGAGTAATAGTGGGAGGAATCCACCTGATAATCGTAATCGGTGAAGTTTACAGAATCTCCGGATCGTTGGATACGGGTATAACGTATCTGAACCTCGTATTTTTCCGGGTTCGCCATTACCCTCGCAATAGCGGGATCCTCCGAGGCGAGGATTTGTTCAAGGGGGTTACTTACCGGACGTGCATCCGGTTGTTGGCAACCGGAGAGGAAGAACAGCAATAAAGGGATCAAAAGTAAACCAGGATGGCCTTGAGCAGGAGTAGCAGATACATTCATGGGGCTCGATTTGATATCCAAGATACTTATATTGGGGAATCTGTGCTCCTTCACTTACCGCCTTCCCGATCAGTAATTAGAAGGAGATCAGTCCTCGTTGCCAGTGTTTCATCTTGTCCGCAACGTACAGCACTGTTACCATCTTACCACTGGGAAGGTGATTTTTTTAGTAACATATCTAATCAGGCAGCTTGGTTTCCAGGAAAGTTATTAAAAAATCGAGCTTTCACCTTACTAAAAATGTGTTAATGAGTTCTTTCCTTGCTTGCCGGGGAGGGCGATATTCTTATTTTTGGTCGAGAATTATACGGATGCTACGTAGATCTGGAATACTAAGGCTGATTTTATTGCTGCCCTTTCTGGGGTTTTTGACCGGATGTGAGGGACTATTGATGAGGCAGCCAGAGAAAGAACCGCTGGCCCGTGTGGGGGAGTCGTATTTGTACAGAGAGGATGTGGAGTCCCTGCTTACCGAAAACCTTTCCCCGGAAGACAGTGCTTCCTTTGTGAACAACAAGATTAATACCTGGGCCAGCCGCCAACTAATGCTCAGCAGAGCCAGGATAAACCTTCCGGAAGAAAAATTGAAAGAGTACGAAGCGCTGATTTCGGACTACCGGGCCGAGCTGTACACCCGCGCCTATAAAGAAGCCCTTGTTGCTCAGATAGAAGATACCCTGGTTAGGGAAGATCAGCTCCTTGAATTCTATGAAAATGAAAAGGAGAATTTTCGGTTGCAGGAAAAGATCATCCAGCTCAGGTTTGTTGAATTGCCATTGCAGTTCCTGAACCGGGGACCAAACGCCTGGGCAGATTTGAAGGCGAGGACCTGAGGTTCCTGGACTCGGTAGGGGTCCAATTCAAAAAGCTGCATTTTAACGATTCCCTGTGGGTACCGGTTTCAAGAGTTATCGAAGAGATTGGTCCCCTGACCTATGAGAATGAAAAAGAGTATTTAAAAAAATCACAATTTTTTGAGATGGAGGATTCAACAGGGGTATATTTGACCCACGTAGTCGACATCCTCGGAATGAATGACATAGCCCCGTTGACTTATATAAAACCAACCATTCGGCAGGTATTGTCTAACCGCAAAAAAATGGAATATCTTCGCTCCCTGGAAACAGAGTTGATTGACGAGGCGATCAGACAAAAAGAATTTGAAGTTTATGAAAAACAATAAGATCCAACTTTTTCTGGGAATTTTTACAGCCGGGCTCTATGCGCTTCAGGCACAGGTAATTGATTCCATACCTGATACACAGGTAGAACCTCCGCAAGGGATCACCCAGGGAGAATATACCGAAGGTACTTCAGGGTCATCTCCCCGCCAGCGAGTGAAACTCGATGGTATAGCAGCCGTGGTTGGCGATTATGTTATCCTGGATTCGGATGTTGCAAAAACACTGATTGACCTCAGGAATCAGGGAGCCACTGAAGAAGATGTCAACCGTTGCAGCTTACTGGGCAAACTCATGGAAGACCGCCTGTACGCGCACCAGGCAGTGCAGGATAGTATCCTGGTTTCCGATGATGAGGTCAACAGTACCAGTGACCAGTATATCCAGGAATTCGTCCAGCGCCTGGGGTCCATGGAGAAAGTCCTGGAATTCTACAAACAGCCTTCAGTAGAGGACCTTCGGGGGGAACTTTACAAGATCAACAAACTGCAAATGCTCTCCCAGCGGATGCAGCAGAAAATCGTGGAAGAAATCGAAGTGACCCCGGAAGAAGTCCGGCAGTTCTTCAGCAGCATTCCGGATGATGAAAAACCTGTTTTTGGCGCAGAGCTCGAAATAGCCCAAATCGTTAAGAAGCCCTAAATACCTGAAGAAGAAAAACAGAAGGTTATTGACCTGCTCAATGAAATAAAGGAGGATGTACAGGACAATGGTGCCAGTTTCAGGGTCAAGGCTATTCTCTATTCCCAGGACCCGGGTTCCAAGTCCAAGGGTGGGTTCTATTCAATTACCCGCCAGACCCCATTCGTCAAAGAGTTCAAGGATGTGGCTTTCAGCCTGCGGGAAGGTGAAATATCTGATCCCTTTGAATCACCGTTCGGTTTCCATATCATTTTCGTAGAGAAGATCAGGGGGCAGGAACTGGACCTCAGGCATATTCTCATCCAGCCGGAAGTACCTCAAAAGGCAATGGATGATGCCCGGTTGCAACTGGACAGCATCAGGAAGCATATCGAAGAAGGGAAGTATACATTTGCCGAGGCAGCCCAAAACTTTTCAGACGAAAAGGAGACCAAATTTGACGGAGGCCTGTTACGGAACCCCAGCGATTTCAGTTCGCGCTTCGAACTCACAAAAATGGATCCCAAGCTGTACAATCAGGTACGAAACCTGAAGGATAATGAAATATCCAGTGCCATTCTGGAGCCGGACCCCAGGGGTGGCCCGCCCAGTTACAAGATGCTGATGGTTACCAACCGATACGATGAACATGAAGCGGATTTTGCCCGGGACTACATGAAGATCCAGGAACTCGCCCTGCGGGATAAACAATTCAAGGCGATCCGCGAGTGGATGGCGGAACATATAGATGAAACCTACATCAGCCTGGATTCCGATTACCGTGGCTGTGACTTCTCGAACAATTGGTTAAAGCAGTAGTATGTCAGATGTTGAAGCAGTTAAACGACTGGTTGAGAAGCACCAATCACTGAAGCAAGAGATAGGAAAGGTCATTGTTGGCCAGGAGGAAGTCATCGATCAGATCCTTTGGTCCATATATACGGGAGGACATTCCCTATTGATTGGAGTGCCGGGGTTGGCCAAGACCCTTATGGTCAATACGATTGCAAGAACCCTGGGCCTTGATTTCAAGAGAATCCAGTTCACACCGGACCTCATGCCCAGTGATATCCTCGGGAGCGAAGTGCTTGATCAGGACCGGAAGTTCGTTTTCGTAAAAGGACCCATATTCGCCAACATCATTCTGGCGGACGAGATCAACCGTACGCCTCCCAAAACCCAGGCTGCTTTGCTGGAAGCCATGCAGGAACGGGCTGTCACCATTACCGGGAAGCAGTATAAGTTACAGGAGCCCTATTTCGTGCTCGCTACTCAGAACCCTATTGAACAGGAGGGTACCTACCCGCTTCCGGAAGCCCAGTTAGACCGTTTTATGTTTGCCATTCGCCTGGAATATCCCTCCCTGGAGGAAGAGATCCAGGTGGTAAAGAATACCACAGATGACCGGGAACCCGAGTTGAATACATTGTTTGAAGCAGATGAAATTCTGAAAGTTCAGCATCTTATACGCCGGATTCCCGTGCCGGATAACGTGGTCCGTTATGCTGTTGAACTCGCCCAGAAAACCAGACCCGGACAGGAAGGAACCCCTGAGTTGATTAATCAGTACCTGGACTGGGGTGCGGGGCCAAGGGCATCCCAGAACCTCGTTCTGGCCGCTAAGGCACATGCAGCTGTAGATGGAAGATTTTCACCGGATATTGC
>JARRLI010000261.1:0-2804 GCA_037387145.1 Robiginitalea sp.
CTTCAATGCCTGGTACAAATACTCTTCACTGTCTATGAATGTAAGTTCGGATAGACTTTCTACGGCTGAGAAGAACTCTGTCTCGAGTTCCTGCAGGTCGTATTGGATATCCACATCGTTAAAGTCGATCATTGCCTGGTGCTTGTCCGCAAGGGAACGGTATTTTTCCTTCCAGTTGGGAAGTTCCAGGTCTCCTATCCTGAGTCCGTTACGCCCGGTTTTATCCATATAGGCGGGCCCGATCCCCTTCAGGGTGCTGCCGATCTTCGCCTTTCCCTTGGCAGCTTCGGAAGCCGCATCCAGGAGCCGGTGGGTAGGAAGGATCAGGTGCGCCTTGCGGGAAATCAGCAGGACTTTTTGAATATCGATGTCAAATTCCTGTAATTGTTCCAGTTCCCTTCGAAAGATTACGGGGTCAATAACTACCCCGTTACCGACTACATTGGTCGCATTCTTGTGGAAAATTCCCGAAGGGATTGTGTGGAGCACATGTTTGATCCCATCGAATTCCAGGGTATGCCCTGCATTGGGGCCTCCCTGAAAGCGTGCGATAATATCGTAGCCTTTGGTTAGAACATCAACAATTTTTCCTTTTCCCTCGTCCCCCCATTGGAGTCCGAGCAGCAGATCTACTTGCATGGTATCGATGGGTTATTCTGTGGCTTCTTCTTTCTTGTTGCGGGTACCGTAAAAGTAAAGCGAGTGATTGTTAATTTCAATATCAAAAACCTCTTCAATGGTCTTCTTTATTGATTCGATCCTCGGGTCGCAGAATTCCACTACCTCTCCGGTGTCCGTCAGGATGACATGATCATGCTGGTGGTCGAAATAAGATTTCTCATACTGAGCCTGGGTTTTGCCGAACTGGTGTTTTCGGACCAGTTTGCATTCCAGCAGTAATTCGATGGTATTATAGAGGGTGGCACGGCTGACGCGGTAATTCTTGTTCTTCATCTTGATGTAGAGAGACTCTATATCAAAATGGTCATCCGTAGCATAAATCTCCTGTAGGATGGCATATCGCTCCGGTGTTTTGCGATGGCCGTTTTCCTCCAGGAAGGAGGTAAACACTTGTTTTACAATTTCCTGGTCTTTCCGATTCATGGGAATAAACTGCGTTTCCGCCAACAAAAATACGTCTAAAAAAGGGAATAGGGCAGCTTTGCAGAGTGGAATTTAGCCTGTATCAGAGGTCAAAGGCGCACCACTTTATCAATGCCTCCTATTTTTTTGAGATTCTCCATCAGTTTTTTCAGGATGGACTTATTCTTGACCACTACCTTAATCCTTCCAGAGAAGGTGCCCCCATCTGTATTGAAATTGATGTTCCTCATATTGACGTGCATCTCGTCTGAGATGATCTCGGTAATGGCATTGATCAGCCCCAGGTTGTCAATGCCGCTAAGGCTTATTTCCGCAATGAACTCCTCCTGGGAGGAATCGATCCATTTAGCGGAAATAATGCGATAGGCATATTTGGACTGCATGGAAATGGCATTCGGGCAATCCTTTTTATGGACTTTGATCCCGTCATTGACTGTCACAAAGCCAAATACGTCATCTCCCGGGATCGGGTTGCAGCAGTTGGCCAGGTTGTAGGTAAGCTTTTCTTCTTCCTTACCGAAGACCAGCATGTCGTACTTGGAGGTAATCTCTTCCCTGTCGATCCCTTCCGGGGTCCCCTTCCTGCGGATCCTGTTTTTGAAGAAATTCAGGAAAGCGTTGCTGTAAGAGGTGGCAAAATCACGAATTTGCCGGTTCTCAATGGTGCCATTACCAACTCGGTAAAAGAGGTCCAGGCTGGTTTTGAGCTTGAAATACACGACCATCTTGTTGATCACATCTTCATTGAGGGTGATCTTGAGGGATTTTAGTTTGCGCCTTAGGATTTCCTTTCCTTCCATGGCGACCTCTTTTTTCTCTTCCCGTAAGGATGAGCGAATCTTGGAACGAGCCCGCGCCGTAGTGGCATAATCCAGCCAGTTCTGGTTTGGTGTGGCATTATCGGAGGTAATGATCTCCACCTGGTCACCGCTCCTGAGTACAGTATTGAGCGGAACCAGCTTTCCATTGACTTTGGCCCCCCGGGTGTGCATACCCACCTCGGTGTGTATATTGAAGGCAAAATCCAGCGGGGTTGCGCCCTTGGGCAGCGATTTGAGCTCTCCATTAGGGGTAAAGACAAAAATCTCCTTGGAATACAGGTTCAGTTTGAATTCCTCAACAAAGTCCACGGCACTGCCATTGGAACTTTCCAGGGCCTCCTGTAACCTGTTCAGCCAGATTTCAATACCCTGTTCCTTCTGCTCGCCATGTTTGTATTTAAAATGTGCAGCATACCCTTTCTCCGCTATCTCGTGCATGCGATCACTGCGGATCTGAACCTCCACCCACCTTCCTTTGGGCCCCATTACAGTGATGTGCAATGCCTCGTATCCCGTAGTTTTGGGAGAAGAGATCCAGTCTCGCAACCGAACCGGGTTAGGCGTGAAGTGGTCCGTTACAATGGAATAGATCTTCCATGCCAGGAATTTTTCATTCTTCCGGTCCGACTTATAAATGATACGGACGGCAAATTTGTCGTAGATCTCGTCGAAGGTAACGTTCTGGGCCTGCATTTTGCGACGGATGGAAAAGATGGACTTCATCCGTCCCTTGATGTAGTAATCGAGGCCCTCTTTGTCGAGGGAGTCCCGTATCACGTCTGAAAAATTCCTGGCATGGAAGATCTATTCCATTGTAACGGACCACTTCACGCCTAACCCGGTTCGGTTGCGAGACTGGATCTCTTCTCCCAAAACTAC
>JARRLI010000262.1:0-2794 GCA_037387145.1 Robiginitalea sp.
TTTCAAATGAGCTCCTTGGCGGTGACCAGCAAACAGACATGCTGGAACTCTATGAACAAGTTTTAAAACGCTATCATGCTTGAACAGCCCGTTAGTGATATATTTTTTGATCTGGACCACACCCTTTGGGATTTTGAGCGCAATTCGGCCCTGACCTATGAGAGCCTATTCAGGGAGTACAGCATACAGGTATCACTGGAGGCATTCCTGGAATGTTATGTGCCCCTTAACCTGCACTACTGGAAGGAATACCGTGAAGGAAGAATTGGAAAGGAATCCCTGAGATATGAGCGTTTGAAAACAGTCTTTGATCAGCTGGAATATTCTGTTTCGGATAAGGAGATCGACCAACTCTCAGAAGGTTATATAGCCCAATTGTCCTCGCAAACCCACTTGGTGCCTAATTGCCTGGAAATCCTGGATTACCTCAAAGGAAAGTACCGGCTCCATATCATCACCAATGGATTTGAAGAAGTACAGCACCGCAAACTTAAAAACAGCCGTATCGAGTCCTATTTTACCAAGGTTGTCAATTCGGACCTTGCCGGGGTCAAAAAACCACATCCGCAGATTTTCAGGATGGCTTTGGAAATGGCCGGAATACGGCCGGAGGCCGGGGTCATGGTAGGGGATAGCCTGGAGGCAGATATCCAGGGAGCCAGGGAGGTTGGGCTTCAGGCAATCCATTTCAATATTCACGGGGACCCCGGTCATGAACTCTGCCCGGTGATCGGGGACCTGATAGAACTCAAAACCTTCCTGTAGGGTCCATCCGGATCCTTCACCCATCTGACAAAGCCGTGAACAGGACTTAAACCACTTTACAGTTACGGTGAAATAGACTATCTTGACGCCTGAATAAATGTTTGTTAGAGATGATGCGAAAGCTATTATTATTCTTGCTGTTATCCTTTATCTTCCATGTAGGACAGGCACAGCTGGACCGGTATAAATATATTGTAGTGCCCCTTCAATTCGATGGGTTTAAGCAGGTTAACCAGTTTAGGACCAGTACCCAGATAAAACAACTCTTTACCCAGAACGGGTTTACGACTATTTATGACAATGAAATACCACCGGAATTAGCCGCTAAGCCCTGCCAGGGATTACGTGTAGTATTGATTGATAATTCATCCCTTCTTGCAACCAAGGTAAAATTAGGATTGCAGGACTGTTACGGACAGGTAGTGTATGAAACCCTTGAGGGTAAAAGCAAGGTGAAGGATTATGAACTGGCCTACAGAGAAGCTATTACGGATGCCTTCGTGGTTATCCCTGCACTGGGGTACTCTTATTCTCCTGGGGAGACTGAGACCGGTGGAGCTGTAGCCGCTGCCGGTACTATGAGCCCAATTGAGAGTTCGGAATCCCAGATGACTGACACGGCCCCTGCAGTATCCCCTGAAAAGGCGGCTATCACGGCCGCTGTTGTACCCGAAGTCGTTGCGGAAAAGGAAGCAAGTGAACTTTGGTATGCACAGCCAATCGAAAATGGATACCAGCTGGTAGACAGCACCCCCACCGTACGCATGAAATTGCTTACTACTTCACAAAAAGATACATATATAGCCATGGTGGCGGGAGCTCCCAATGGCATGGTCTACAGGAAAGATGGTGCGTGGTGGCACGAGTTCTACGAGGATGGAAAGGCCAGTCTTCAAAAACTCAACCTTAAATTCTAAAGCTCATACTTTCCTTTCCAGCGGTTCTTCAGGAATTCCCGTATTCCCTCCTCACGCCTGTTTTGTCCGGGTTGGTAGAATGAAGTGCCTGACAGGTCTTCCGGGAGGAACTCCAATGGAACGAAATTGCCCGGATGGTCATGTGCATACGCATATTCTTCCCCGTACCCCAGGTCTTTCATGAGTTTGGTCGGCGCATTCCTCAGGGGGAGGGGTACGGATTGATCTCCTTCGGTACGAACAGTCTGCTGTGCTTTTTTTATGGCCGTATAACTACTGTTGCTTTTAGGAGAGGTTGCCAGGTAAATAGCACATTGACTCAAAATGATCCTGGCCTCCGGATAGCCGATGACAGCTACAGATTGAAACGTGGCATTAGCTATTACCAGGGCGGTAGGATTGGCCAGCCCTATATCTTCAGAGGCTGCAATCAGCATCCTCCGGGCAATGAATTTAACATCTTCTCCTGCTTCTACCATTCGTGCCAGCCAATAAACAGCTGCATTCGGATCACTCCCCCGGATAGATTTTATAAAGGCCGAAATAATATCATAATGTTGTTCGCCCGTCTTATCATACCGTAAGGGTTGCTGCTGGACCAGTTCAGAAACCTCCTGATCTGTAATTACAATTTCTTTTTTGTCCGAAGATCCAACCACCAGTTCAAAAATATTCAGCAGCTTCCGGCCATCGCCTCCCGAAAGCCTCAGGAGCATATCGGTTTCCTTGAGTACCACCTTCCTGGATTTAAGCCAGGTATCCTTTCTCATGGCCCGCTCGAGCAAGGCCAGCAGATCATCTTTGCCCAGGGAATCCAGAACATATACCTGGCAGCGGGACAGCAGTGCAGGAATTACCTCAAAACTCGGGTTTTCCGTAGTTGCCCCGATAAGGGTGATCCATCCTTTTTCCACTGCCCCCAAAAGGCTGTCTTGCTGGGATTTGCTGAAGCGGTGAATTTCATCAATGAAAAGGATGGGGTTCTTTGTGGTGAAAAGCCCACCGCTTTGCCGGGCCTTCTCAAGAACCTCCCGTACCTCTTTAACCCCGCTGTTAACGGCACTTAAGGTATAAAAAGGCCGGCCGCTCTGTGAGGCAATAACCTGGGCCAG
>JARRLI010000263.1:0-2773 GCA_037387145.1 Robiginitalea sp.
GAAAGAAAGTGTCTGCTGTACTGAAACGGTTCAACCGATTGATCGGGGCCCTTGACCAGCGCAACAACCTCCTGGTCGCAATTTTTGGAAATGCTTTTTTTCTATGGGATTTGCGACAGGCACATGCGGTGGAGAACTGGATAAAGGACCACGGACAAGAAACACCCGGGTGGTTCGAGTCCCTGGCATGGGTGGATGCCTTTAACAGCCTGGCGAATTTTGGATTCAATCATCCTGCCTTTTCATACCCTTTGATTGCGGAGGATCCAACCCTTATCATAGAGGCAAAGCAGCTCGCACATCCGCTTCTTTTTGAGGATGTGGTAACCAATGATTTAAGGATAGATAAAGGTCATTTCGCGGTGATCACAGGGGCCAATATGGCAGGTAAAAGCACCTTCCTGAGGTCCGTGGCACTGGCAATCGTAATGGCAAATACAGGGCTTCCGGTTTCGGCCCGGCATATGGCCTACCAGCCCATCCCCCTGATCAGCAGCATGCGGACCTCAGATTCCCTCTCACGTCATGAATCTTATTTCTTTGCAGAACTGAAACGTCTGAAAATGATTGTGGACCATCTTGAGAAGGGCCCCTATTTTGTGGTCCTGGATGAAATCCTGAAGGGCACTAACAGCAAGGATAAGGCCAGGGGTTCCCGGGAATTCCTGGAACGGTTGCTGGAAATGAAGGCTACCGGGCTGATCGCCACCCACGATCTGAGCCTGTGCCAGGTGGCTGAGGAGCTGGATGTAGTTCACAACTACTTCTTTGATGCCTACATCCGGGAGGGGGAACTCTACTTCGATTACCAGTTTAAGCCCGGGGTCTGTTCGAATATGAACGCCTCCTTTCTCCTGCGCAAGCTGGGAGTAGTGGGGGAGGAGCCGGGAGAAGCCTGAGACCTGTTTTCAAAAATTAGCGATAGGCGTTTGCAGGGGGGATTGTTATCTTGGTCCTGGGTGGGCGGGGGCGCCCACCCCCCAACAGAAACCATTCAGCCTCCCCCGGGAATCCAGCCAATACCTCAAAGCCCCTTTACCTGCATTTCCTGGAACCGGTCTGCCTGCAGGCGCATCAGTTCTTCAGCCTTTTCTTTCTTATAGGCATACACTGCCTGTTCTTCCGCGATCTCTCCGTACACTTTTTCATTTAGCTGCTTATCGGTTTCCACCAGCCATTTGCGCTGGTCAACCTTTTGGGCCACCCACGATTCCACCGTGGTCTCTTCGTCCTCAAGCTTCACATCATAAGGGCCCTTGGGGGTCATCAGCTTTACCAGGATCGGGGCCGTCTCGATGGCGAGAAAGAGCAGGAAGATAAAGAAGGAGGGAAACCAGGGTAGTTTGCCCAATGCATCGATACGGGCCATCAGCCCGTCAAAACCGTCAATGACAGGCTGGGAGTTGGACACGGCCTGGGCATATCCCGTCTCCAGCGTTGCGATCTCGGCTTCAATAGCTGCAATCTTTGCCCGGTTGCCTTCCTTGAGGGCCTTCAGCTCGGCCAGGGCTGCATCGTGTTTCTCCCGTTTTTCTTTGTAGACAGGTCCTTTCCCAATCAACAGGGTTCCCTTACGGCCTTCAGCCTCGGCGATGTAGGTCTCGTAAAGGGTGTCCGTTGCTGTTTCCTTCAGGGCGATTTCCTGTTTCAGGGATTCGATCTCCCCCTGCTTCTGCTCAATGACCGGAGTGAATTGTTGGGCCAGCTGTTGCTGGTTGTCCAGGGTCATCTGGTTCTTTTGCTCCAGGAGTACACGGTTGATCTCTTTTTCAAATATCTTCAGCTCCAGCGGTTTTGAGATGACCACTGCGATGACCAGGGCCAACAAAATCCGGGGAGCAGCCTGCAGTAGCTCCTTCCGGAAATTATCCCGTTTTCGGATCGTGGATACAATGAAACGGTCCAGGTTGAAAATCAACAGTCCCCACACCAGGCCAAAAGGAATGGCCAGATATACATTATCGAATACGGTATACAGGGCATAGGCAGCGGCGATAAAGGCCATAAGGGCCGTGAAAAATACGGTGGCACCGATGCCGGCATATTTGTTTTGCTCCCCTTCAGAGCATGTGTTGAGCAGGGCCCTGTCCGCACCGGAACAGAGCACGAAAAAGCGGCGTATCATATAGCGTTCGTTTTTTGATGTATCTATTAGAACGCAACCTTTATGGTTTTGTTACGCCAAAAAGCCAAAAACCGAAAACAAAGGGGCTGCTTTACGGGGAAATCCCCACTTAGCCCCGGGCGAGTTCCGCGTAGTACTGATAGAAATAGGGAATGGTCTCAATACCCTTTAAGAAGTTCCAAACTCCAAAGTGCTCATTGGGTGAATGGATGGCATCGCTGTTAAGTCCAAAGCCCATCAGGATGGTCTTGGAACCCAACTCATTCTCAAATAGGGGGACAATGGGGATGCTCCCGCCACCTCTGTGTGGGATGGATTCTCTGCCAAAGGTGGTTTCATAAGCCCTGCTGGCTGCCCGGTACCCTATGGAGTCTATGGGGGTCACATAGGCCTGGCCTCCGTGGTGGGGTCGCACTTCCACCCGGACCCCGTCAGGGGCCAGGCTCTGGAAATGCCTGCGGAACAATTCAGTGATTTCGTCTGTATCCTGATGGGGCACCAACCGCATGGAGATCTTTGCATGGGCCTGGCTTGGAATGACCGTCTTGGCACCTTCCCCCGTATATCCGCCCCAGATACCGTTTACGTCCAGGGTGGGGCGGATGGCATTGCGTTCATTGGTGGTATACCCTTTCTCCCCGTATACGG
>JARRLI010000264.1:0-2772 GCA_037387145.1 Robiginitalea sp.
GTTCGATATGGTAGTCAATTACCCTGCAGGAACTATAACGCTTAAGAAGAATTCGTATTTCAATCAACCTTTCCAATTCAATCTGGCAGGGATCGAACTGGAACACGCGGGGGTGAGGTACATCGCAGAACGGCTTGCTACAGCCAACGGGTTTGTCCGGTCAGACGAGAATACCTTTGGCAACGTTCAGATCACATTGGGTAACCAGACCCAGCTGAGCCTTGTTCCTGAAATCGTGGTTTCTGCAATTAGAGCCGGCAGCCCGGCGGAGGATGTGGGCCTGCAGGAAGGAGATGTGATCCTTGCAGTAAATGGAAAACCGATCCACCGGTATAAGCTGCAGGAGGTATTTCAGATGATCAATGACAAAAAAGGGAAACGCGTGCGCCTGTTGGTAGAGCGTTATAACCAGGATCTCCTGTTCTCCTTTGTGCTTCGCGAATTGTTTGAATAAAAAAATCCCCGGATTCCCGGGGATTTTACTTCAGATTTTATACTGATTGTTACTTGCTCACAGTCTTCACCGTGCCTTTAATTTTTAGGATCTTAGTCGGTGTATCTGCATTGGAAATTACCGTGATCGCTTTGCGGATAGGCCCGGGGCGATTGGTATCGTATTTCACCTGGATCTCACCGGACTGACCTGGCAAAATAGGATCTTCTGGTTTTTTGGGGATGGTGCAACCACAGCTGGAACTCACCTTGCTGATGATCAGTGGGGCAGTTCCGGTATTAGTGAATTCAAATACACGCACACCATCACTCCCTCTTTCAATTTCACCGTAATCCAGCGTTTCCGTCTTGAATTCGATCTTAGCTACTTTTTCCTGGGCGGAAACCCCCCATGAAAGTAGGCCGATAAACAGAAGTACTGCTGCTTTTTTCATGTTCAATGGTTTTTGGGTGAACTTCAAATGTAGCCAAATGCGGCCAGAACATCAAAATTCTTTTGTTATCTACTAACGTTACTTATTTTTGTTTCGTATAAAAAACGATGGACGAATTGGGGTTTTGAACCGTTTTTAACATCTTTGCCAACCTTTCGCCAGGCACTTATACCCAAAAATCATTCCAAACATGGAAATACCCTCAAAATACGAACCCCGGCGCGTTGAAATCCACTGGTATGAGTATTGGATGAAGCACGGCTATTTCCACTCAGAACCAGATGAGCGTAAGCCCTATACCATTGTCATTCCGCCACCCAACGTCACCGGTGTCCTTCATATGGGCCATATGCTGAATAACACCATTCAGGATGTGCTTATTCGCAGGGCGCGGATGCAGGGGTTGAACGCTTGCTGGGTTCCCGGGACCGACCATGCTTCGATTGCTACGGAGGCAAAGGTAGTGGCCAAGCTGAAATCAGAAGGAATTTCCAAGGATTCAATAGATCGGGAAACATTCCTGGAACATGCCTGGGAATGGACCAGGGAATATGGGGGGGTCATCCTGGAACAATTGAAAAAACTCGGGTGTTCCTGTGACTGGCAACGTACCAAGTTCACCATGGATCCGGATATGGAGGCCTCGGTGATCAAAGTTTTTGTAAAGCTGTACCGGGAAGGGCTCATCTATCGCGGGTACCGGATGGTCAATTGGGATCCGCAGGCTCAGACCACGCTTTCGGACGAGGAAGTGCAATACGAGGAGCGCCAGGGATTTCTCTATTACATCGCCTACCCTGTGGAAGGGTCTGATGAAAAGGCGGTGATTGCCACCACCCGTCCGGAAACCCTGCTGGGAGATACCGCAGTTTGTGTCCACCCTGAGGACGAGCGCTTTACTCATTTGCACGGCAAACAGGTCCGTGTCCCTGTCTGCGACCGTTTGATACCTGTCATTCAGGATGAATATGTAGCCATGGATTTTGGCACAGGTTGCTTAAAGATAACTCCGGCCCACGACGAAAACGACTACCAGATTGGCCAGAAACACAACCTGGAATTCATCGATATCTTCAATGCAGATGCGACGCTGAATTCCCAGGGTTTGCATTTTCAGGGGATGGATCGATTCGAGGCTCGCAAGGCGATTGTAAAAGAACTCGAGGAACAGGGGCTTTTACTTAAAAAAGAACCCTATACCAATAAGGTAGGGACCTCCGAGCGCACCAAGGCCGTTATTGAACCCAGGCTTTCGGATCAGTGGTTCCTGAAAATGGATGAAATGGCTGCACCGGCTATGAAGGCGGTAATGGAAACCGGAGAAGTCCGGCTTGTACCCTCCAAATTTGAAAACACCTATCGTCACTGGATGGAGAACATCAGGGATTGGAATATATCGCGCCAGCTCTGGTGGGGGCAACGCATACCAGCCTACTACTACGGACCGGGAAAGGATGATTTTGTCGTGGCCGAGACGGAGGCAAAAGCCCTGGAACTCGCAAGGACGGAAAGTGGCAACCCAAACCTGGAGAAAAATGAATTGCGACAGGATGAGGATGTCCTGGACACCTGGTTTTCTTCCTGGCTCTGGCCTATAAGCGTTTTTGGAGGCATCCTGGAACCTGAAAACCGGGAAGTGACCTATTACTATCCCACAACGGACCTGGTAACCGCCCCGGATATCCTCTTCTTTTGGGTAGCCCGCATGATCATGGCAGGTTACCACTTCAGGCAGGAACGCCCTTTTGAACGCGTCTACTTTACGGGCCTTGTCCGGGATAAACAGCGCAGGAAGATGTCCAAATCCCTTGGCAACTCCCCGGATGCCCTGGAACTTATCGATCATTATGGTGCGGATGGGGTGCGGGCAGGACTCCTGCTGAGC
>JARRLI010000265.1:0-2763 GCA_037387145.1 Robiginitalea sp.
CTGGAATACCAAGCCGATGATCCCCAGTAATAACGGGAGGAAGAAATAGGTGTTGCGCCCCTTGTTATCCAGCTTGTCCTGAGGAAGGTTATGCTGGCTTCCCAATCGCATCTCATCGATGAAACCAATACCGCTGATCCATTCTCCCTGCCCATTGTATCTCCCCTGCAAATCGTCCTGCTTCCCAACGAAGTTCCACATGAAATACCGCCAGTACATATAACCGAACTGGAAGCTTAGCATATATTGAATGTTTTGCCAGAGGCCAGGGGGATGAACGTCAATATAATCACGGAAGCGCCTCAGGAAGCTGATGTACTGATCCTCGCCAATTTCTCCGTTAACCAGACCTTCCCGTACCTGCTGTGCCGCCTCCCTCAATTCTTCATTGCTGGAGGTGAGACTGAATTCAAGGGGCCCATAAAACTTCATGTAGTTTTCGGCATGCTGGTCACTCCACATGCGGGGCAGTACACCTACATGGTCCTGGTTTGGACCGGGGAGTGCCTCCTTGTATTTATTTACGATAATGTATTTTCCCTGTGCTTCATCACGCTCGTACTTGGGTTTGTCGTCCCGGTTTTCTCCGGGTGCCGCAAACAGGTCGGAATAGTAGGCCCCATACACGGGGCTGTCAACACCCGGATACTGTTCCCGGTTATAATAGGCCAGCAATGCGCGGGCGTCAGCCGGATTGTTTTCGTTGATCACCACATTGGCATTGGCCCTGATCGGCAGCATTAGCCAGGAGGAGAACCCAAGAAAAAGAAAAAGACCGCACAACACCAGTGTGTTGGCTGCGAGATAGTTGTTTTTTCTGGTATAGTGCAGGCCAAAATAGAAGGCTGCTGCAAACAGAAATCCCATAATAATAGTACCCGAATTAAAGGGCAGGCCTATTTCATTGATGAAGAATACCTCGCTCCATCCAAAAAGCTTCAGGACATAGGTAAGGGAAAATTTATAGACGAGGATCAGAACTGCGATCACCCCAATATTGGCGAGCAGGAAGTTCTTGACAGTGGTGGTTTTGTATTTCTTGAAATAGTAAAGCAGTCCGATGGTCGGGATCGCCAGAAACCCCATAAACTGGATACCGAAGGTTAGACCAATGACAAAGGATATAAGTATAAGCCAACGGTTGCCTCTGGGGGTATCCAGATTGTCGGTCCATTTGAGCCCCAACCACAGCAGCAGTGACATAATTAGGCTCGCCATGCCGTATACCTCAGTCTCCACAGCGTTGAACCAAAAACTGTCAGAAAAGGTCAGCGCAAGGCTGCCAACTGCACCTGCTCCAAGGATTGCAATTGCCCTCCCGGACGAAAGTGGGGCGTCGCCGGCGACCAGTTTGCCTGCCAGATTGGTAATCGTCCAAAACATGAACAGAATAGCAAAGGCACTGGAGACCCCGGACATAAGGTTGACCATCAGGGCGACCTGACTGGCTTCTGAGGCAAACATGGCAAAGAAAGCACCCATCATTTGGAAAAAAGGAGCTCCGGGTGGATGGGCTACCTGCAATTTGGCAGAGGTGGATATATACTCCCCCGCATCCCAGAAACTTCCTGTAGGTTCTACCGTGAGGATATATGTTATCAGGGCGATTAAAAAAACAAACCACCCCAGGAGGGTGTTCCACTTTGCAAAATTTTTTGCCACCATCTAACCGTGCAATTAAGGGTACGGGGCGAATTTAGTAATTAATGGTCAGACGTGACTTTCTTTTTGATAAAGGTTTAACAGCAAGTTAAATGGGATGACGGGCCGAAATCTGGAGAATTTTGTTTGGCCTAACAAAAGTTTATTTTAAATTTGCACGCTCCTTAGACAGTGGCCCATGGTGTAATAGGCAACACTACTGATTTTGGTTCAGTCATTCTAGGTTCGAGTCCTAGTGGGCCAACAAAAAACCCCGACCCAAACGGTCGGGGTTTTTCATGCTCAAAGTGCCGGAGGGGAGGAGGGATTCGGGAATCGATCCCGATTGACCCTTTCCAAAGGCCTGGAAACAGATCCAGACAGGTCAGCCCCCCTATTCAACTTAAATAAATACGGTGGCACCGGATTCAGCAAAATACCCTCTGGACCCAACCCACTACATAATGCAATACCATACTGTCCCGAGATTCGAATCGTCAGGCCTGTAAAAGGTGTTCCAGAAAGTTTCCCACATAATATGCGAGCAAGGCGGCAAGGGCACCCAGGATAAGGGTTTCCAGGATTCCCTTCAGAAAATGGGTATTGTTTACATAGGCCTTGAGCCAACCGATGGTAATAAACCCCAGGCCGGTCAAAAGGCAGGAGGCGGCGAAAAGGTTTTGGCCTACGGGGTGGAACATGTCCCACACATATATAAGAAGTGGTACAAGTCCGATCAGTAAAAAGGAAGCATAGGTGATCCCACCGATGCAGGCTGGAGATTTTTTAGTTGCCACATCCCATTCCGGATCAGGGAAATCCACACTGTTTTGCCTTGCCTGTTTCCTTTGATTGTCCCTTTTGGTCTTGTGGGAAAGGTAGGCCCCTACCGACATGGCAAACCCATCCGCAATCAGATTCGCAAAACCCAGGATGAGGACCACATTGCTATTGAGGCCCGCCCCGTAGGCCCCCGCTACTACTGCAAAGGTGGTTACACACCCATCCATGCCCCCATACACAAATTCACCAAGGTAGGGTTCGAGCTTTATTGAAAGGCCACGGGACATAGATCTGCTTTTAAGGGTTTTGATACAGCCTATTTCGCTACAATGATGTATT
>JARRLI010000266.1:0-6971 GCA_037387145.1 Robiginitalea sp.
GTCAGAGGCTGCGAGCTGGTTCCGGATTTACGAGATGTTCAAGTTTGACGCCTTCCACATGTACGGTATTATCGGCACGGCCGTGATACTGGGTGTGCTGATTGTACAGGTGATCAAGCGATTCAAGGTGAAATCATTCTATGGGGAACCCATCGAGTTCCAGCCCAAGGATAAAAGTGTTTCGCGTTACCTGATCGGAGGGTTTATCTTCGGACTCGGGTGGGCATTGGCAGGGGCATGCCCCGGACCCATGTTTACGCTGGTGGGTGCAGGCTACCTTTCAATCCTTATCGTAATCCTGGGGGCGGTTGCAGGTACCTGGCTGTACGGTATAGTGCGTGATAAGTTGCCCCATTAATCCCTAGCGGATCAGGAGCAGGATGGCCCCGAGAGCCGTCAAAAAGAGGATTAGCCTTCGAAAAAAGACATCCCGGATCCTCCTGACCAACCTCACGCCAAAGAACAGTCCCAGAATCAGTCCGGGCAAAAGCCAGAGGTCTGTCAACAGCACTTCTGCGTCTATGGTCTTCCAGAGAAAGATATGCAGGGGCAGTTTTATCCAGTTGGATAGTAAATACAACCAGGCGGCTGTGCCTATAAACTCATTTTTAGGAAGCCGCATGGCCAGGAAGTAGAGGTTGGAGAACGGCCCTGCAAGATTCCCGATCATGGTTGTGACTCCTGCCAGGGTTCCTATAAATCCTGCAAAAGCAGGATGGGCAGGGACTTTTTTTGACTTGCGAAGGTCCCACCATGTCATCAGCAATACGGCTCCCAGGATAACCACTGCCATGGCCCATTTAAAAAAGTGTTCAGGCATATCTTTTCCGATCCAGGCCCCGAGGAGGATGCCCCCCAGCATCCAAGGCAGGAATTTTCTCAGGTATTCCCACCGGGTATGACGGTGGTAATAAGTAACCGCAAAGATATCTCCGCACATTAGAAGGGGGATTAACTGCCCAGTTGACTCACGCGCCCCAAAAGCCAGGGCCATGAGGGTCACAGTAAAGACGCCTATCCCTTTGATCCCGGATTTAGAAAGCCCAAGGACGAAGGCTGCCCCCAGGGCTATCAGGTAGGCCGTCCAGGATAAATCAGAAAATGGGAGATCCGGGAAGAATACAACCGAATATTTCCTTTCAGGAAGGAGCATGCCCTGGTGGCTGCTGGGCTTTTCCATGGTAGCCACTACCTTTTCTACCGACACCCCAAACCTTGTTACGGATATCGTGAGGTCCAATGGTGTTTCCGGAAACTGGGTCTGGTGGGCATTCCTGCTTACTGGGCTGCTGACGGTTTTTGTTTATGCCAAGTTGTGGAGGCGGTCTGGCGTTGCCACGGATATGGAATTCTACGACCTTAGGTACGGGGGCAAACCCGCCCACTTTCTCAGGGGTTTCCGCGCCGTCTACCTGGGGATAATCTTCAATATAATGGCTATGTCTGCCGTGACCCTGGCGGCAATAAAGATCGGGCAGGTGATGCTTGGGCTGACGCCTGTGGAAACCGTCCTGATCGGAGGAGTCATTACTGCGATCTTCAGCGCTGCCGGAGGTTTCCGGGGAGTGGTTTATACGGATTTCTTGCTATTCTTTGTTGCCATTGCCGGGGCTGTGGGAGCGGCCATTTACCTGGTAAACATACCCGAGGTGGGAGGGGTTGCCCAATTGATGTCTCATGAGAACGTAGCAGGCAAGCTCTCCATCCTGCCAGATTTTTCTGATACGGAGGCCCTTGTCGGGCTTTTGGTAATCCCGCTGGCAGTACAGTGGTGGAGTGCCTGGTACCCTGGGGCCGAACCGGGAGGTGGTGGCTATATCGCCCAGCGGATGCTCGCGGCCAAAAATGAAAACCACGCTATAGGGGCAACCTTCTTTTTTAATATCATGCATTATGCGCTTCGTCCCTGGCCCTGGATAATGGTGGCCCTGGCATCTCTTGTTGTATTCCCGGATGTGGCCAGTATTCACGAGGCCTTTCCAAATGTGGAGGAAGGCAAGCTGGGGAACGACCTGGCGTATTCCGCCATGCTGACCAAATTGCCGCCGGGATTGCTTGGCATTGTGCTTGCTTCACTTGGGGCGGCCTATATGTCTACGATTTCCACCCATCTCAACTGGGGGTCTTCCTATGTGGTCAATGATTTTTATAAGTTGCAGATAAACCCCAATGCTTCTGAGCGGAAACTGGTTGCTGTGGGAAGGATTACCACGGTGGTGCTGATGGTTTTTAGTGCCGTGCTGGCCCTGTATCTTACCAATGCGCTGCAGCTTTTTGAGATCATTCTTATGTTCGGGGCTGGGACAGGACTGATCTTTATCCTGCGCTGGTTCTGGTGGCGAATCAATGCATGGAGTGAGATTTCAGCCATGTTCGTCTCCGGGCTTATATCTATCCTTTTCACTTTTACGGATATCGGGGTTATTCTTTTTGGGGGAACGGATGGTTCCGGCACTGTGCTGGAACCCCTGTTGCCTGCCTGGAGCAAGTTCCCCCTGGTGGTATTGATTACCACGGTGGTATGGGTAGGGGTCACCCTGGCTACTCCGGCAGAACGCTTTGAGACCCTGCGGTCATTCTATGCAAAAATACAGCCCGGAGGCCCGGGATGGCGCAAAGTCGTGGAAAAGGCCAAGGCCGACGGGATGTCCGTGGATGAAGGCAGGAAATGGTCGGTGCCTTCGGGCATCCTGGCCATGATACTGGGATGTATCCTGGTCTATTGCTCCATGTTTGCCACCGGCAACTGGATCTATGGGAACTACGGTCTTGCGGCCGGACTTACAGTGTTAGTAGTGCTTTCCGGATGGTACCTTAGCCGGATCTGGAACCAAATCAAAGGTGATATATTATGAAACAACGTATTATTTCAGTTGACATTTTCCGGGGGCTCACCATTGCCCTGATGATCCTGGTGAATACCCCGGGGACCTGGTCCGCCGTCTACCCGCCATTTTTACATGCGCAATGGCACGGATATACCCCAACGGACCTGGTTTTCCCGTTTTTTCTCTTCATTGTGGGCACCTCCATAGTCTTTGCCTATCAGAATAAACAACCGGGGGCAGCAGTCTATAAGAAGATATCGGTGCGAACCCTGAAACTCATAGGCCTGGGGCTATTCCTTGGGGCCTTTACCCTTTCAGCGCCTTTTATCGAGCCGTTGGCAGAGATCCGGTTTCCAGGGGTGTTGCAAAGGATAGGGGTTGTGTTCTTTGCCGCCTCCATATTATTTCTCCATTTCAACTGGAGGGCCTTGCTGGGGATGGCTGTTGTAATCCTGCTCGGTTATTGGGTCTGGTTGGGTTTTGTGCCCCTGGAAGGAGAGGTGCCCACCTTTGACAGGGCACCCAACAACTGGGCAAACTACATAGACCTGCATGTTTTTGGAACTCATATGTATAAGCAGGATTACGACCCCGAGGGATTGTTGAGCACCCTGCCATCCATCGTAACCTCAATAATGGGGATATTCACGGGGATGCTGTTGGTGGGGGAATTCAAGAACAAGGTCCGCCGCATGATCATAATGGGAGTGGGCCTCCTGGTCCTTGGTCACCTGTGGGATGCTGTGTTCCCCATTAACAAAGCGCTCTGGAGCAGCAGTTTCGTGCTTGTCACTGCAGGATGGGCCAACCTGGTCCTTGCCCTGATTTATTACCTGACGGATGTCAGAGGGCTGCGCTTTGGAAGTATTTTCAGCTATGCGGGGGCCAATGCCATTACGGTCTACTTCCTGTCCAGGCACTGACGGTCATGGGCTTTTACCTGTTGGTTGGATGGTGGATGTACCGAAAGAAGATCTTTATCAAGGTTTAGGAGCGGTATCCCTCCAGCAGGCGTTCCACATATTTTCCGATCATATCGAACTCCAGATTTACCCGGCTTCCCACCTCGTATTCCCCGAACCTGGTATTATCATAGGTATAAGGGATTATCGCCACGCTGAAGCTTCCGGGGCTCGAATCTACCACGGTCAGACTTACCCCGTCGATGGTGATGGATCCTTTTTCGATGGTGACCCTCCCGGGACCCGGGTCGTACTCAAAATAGAATCGCCAGCTCCCGTCAGCTTCCTCTATGCGGATACAACGAGCTACCTGGTCCACGTGTCCCTGCACTAAATGACCGTCCAGACGCGCCCCGAGGGACATAGCGCGTTCCAGGTTCACGAGATTTCCCACTTTCAGGTCCCCCAGATTGCTGCGGAGCAGCGTCTCTTCAATTGCCGTTACCGTGTACGTGTCTCCAGCCAGGGAAACCACCGTGAGGCAGACCCCGTTGTGGGCCAGGCTCTGATCTACCTTGAGCTCAGGTGCCAGGGTGGAATTTATAGTGATGTGGATATTGCTCCGGTCTTTTTGCAGCTGGGTGACCGTTCCCATTGTTTCGATGATTCCGGTAAACATAGTACAGGGAAATTGAGTAATTTTGGGATCTTTCTACGGTTACAAAGGTACACACTAATGCAGGAAACGGAGCAGAAAATCAAGGTGGGAATTTCTATAGGCGACCTGAATGGGATCGGAGGGGAAATCATCCTGAAGTCCTTTAAAGATAAACGCATGTTGGATTTCTGCACACCTGTCATCTTTGCCTCCAACAAGACGATCTCTTTTTTCAAGAACCAGTTTGGGCTGGACCTGAAATTCCACGGGATCCCCAATGCCTCAGAGGCAATTGAAAACAGGATCAATGTAGTCAATGTTTGGAAGGAATCACCTGACATCGAATTTGGTAAGCCTACGGATACGGGGGGGAAATACGCGATTCGCTCCTTAAAGGCAGCCGTCGAAGCCTTGAAAAAAGGAAGTGTCGATATCCTGGTAACTGCCCCGATCAACAAAAAAACCGTACAGAGTGAAGATTTCAAATTCCCGGGCCATACCGACTATCTGGCAGGCGAACTGGGAGGGAAAAGTCTCATGTTCATGGTGACGGACACCCTTAAGGTGGGATTGCTCACCGACCACGTTCCTGTTAAAGAAGCACCTTCGCTGATCACCCAGGAACGTATATTCCAAAAGGTCAGGGCCATGGAGGATTCCCTGAAACGGGATTTTGCGGTTCGCGCACCCAAAATCGCAGTGCTGGGGATCAATCCGCATAGCGGGGATGACGGAGTTATCGGACAGGAGGATGAAAAAATCCTCAAGCCTGCCCTGAAGAAATTAATGGATGAGGGTCGCCTGGTATTCGGACCCTATGCAGCAGATACATTTTTTGCATCGGATAACTATCACAACTTTGACGGTATCCTGGCTTGCTATCACGATCAGGGGCTGATCCCTTTCAAGACCCTGGCTTTTGGCCGGGGCGTAAATTTCACAGCTGGCCTCTCCAAAGTACGAACCTCTCCGGACCATGGGACCGCCTTTGATATTGCCGGCAGGGGAGAAGCTAAACCGGACTCTTTCAAGGAAGCTGTTTTCACGGGAATTCAGATATTCAAGAATAGACAGGAATACGAAGAACTGAACCATAATCCCCTTAAAAAACAGAAATTGAAACGCGATCCAAAGGGAGGGAACCGTCGGGCAAATAAGTAGCCAAATTTGATGAATTCAACGCTTCCGCAATTCAGGTTTCTGCGGATCTTGACCGTATGAGCACCATGATGGAGCTTGAGATTGCGGCCAAGGGATGGGTGAATGTTGCATGTGATCTGACCAACGAACCCTTCGATCAACCAATTGCCGGCGACTTGAAGCTGGTGATTAAATTTGGCGAGGAATTCAACGATGAAGACGATGAGATCCTGGTGCTTCCTTTTGGGGAACACCAGTTCAACATAGCCCAGTATATATATGAAATGCTGGTGCTTGCCGTCCCTTCCAAACGGATACATCCCGGAGTGGAAGACGGTACGATAGATTCACAGGCGCTCGAGAAACTTGAAGAATTACGCCCCAGGCAGATCAGGGACGATAAGGAAGAAACAGATCCCAGATGGGATGCATTAAAAGGCTTATTAACGGACAAAAAATAACTGCGCATCATGGCACATCCAAAAAGAAAAATATCCAAGGCCAGAAGAGATAAGCGGCGTACGCATTACAAGGCTTCGGCCCCAACGCTGGCCAAAGACCCGACCACCGGCGAGATGCACCTGTATCACCGTGCTCACTGGCACGAAGGTAAACTCTATTACCGCGGGCAGGTACTGGTGGATAAGGCCGAAGAATCGGATCTTTAAGAGCGGAGAAAAGTTCTTTAGGCTCTCACTTTCCAAAGTGGGAGTTTTTTTATGGGCTTCATTCCCAAAAAACCCCGTATTTGGACAGTAATTGCTGGAAAATCCTTAATTTTCACGGATTTTAAGGCATTTTCACAGGGTTCTTTTACAAAAACCTTTCCTGTAATGAGCAAGATAACAGCAGCGATCACCGCTGTAGGAGCATATGTCCCGGAATACCGGCTTACCAATGCGATTCTTGAAACCATGGTGGATACCACCGATGAATGGATTACTACCCGTACTGGGATTAAGGAGAGGCGAATTCTTAAAGACAAGGACAAAGGAACTTCCTACCTTGCCATAAAAGCGGCCGAAGACCTGATCCGCAAACGCAATCTGGATCCGGCTGAGATCGATATGGTATTGCTTGGAACGGCTACCCCGGACATGCCGGTGGCCTCCACAGCAGTTTACGTGGCTTCACAGATCGGGGCGGTCAATGCCTTTGCCTTTGATTTGCAGGCAGCTTGTTCGAATTTTTTGTACGGAATGTCTACCGCGGCCCGTTACATCGAATCTGGCAGATACAAAAAAGTATTGCTAATAGGAGCGGACAAGATGTCGTCCATTCTGGATTACACGGACCGCACCACGTGCATAATTTTTGGTGACGGGGCCGGTGCAGCGTTGTTTGAGCCATCTTCGGAAGGTCTCGGGCTAATCGATGAATACCTCCGTTCCGATGGCGCCGGGCGCCAGTTTTTAAAAATTGAGGCTGGAGGATCCCTGATGC
>JARRLI010000267.1:0-3079 GCA_037387145.1 Robiginitalea sp.
TGTATTTTCCATACCGGCATAGAGAAAATCGACAACCGGAACTTGTTTATAGTCTCCCCACGGATACGGTATGCCAATATCTGCTTCGATGAAATCAAAGATATTTTTGCTGTGCAGATAAGTCCATTTTGCCTTGTTATCTTGTTGTGTAGGGTAATATAATTTCATGGGGATTCCGGAACCGGACTCCTCCTCGAGGTAATCATAACGTCCCACGGCAAAAGCCAACAGGTAACTGCTCATAGGATTATCCATGTCGAAATCCCACCTGCTGAGGCTGCCCTCCGCAGATTTATATAACAACTTGCCATTGGCAATTACCTGGTAAGCGCTGTCAAAAAGGATCGAAAGATCAAACTCAACCTTTTCATCCATTCTGTCCACCACAGGGACCCAATGACTACTGTCCTTGCCCTGTCCCTGTGTCCATATCTGCTCGTTTCCCTCTATTTCATCCTCCCACCCAAAAAAATAGATGGTCTGCTTTGGACTGGCTTTATAGGATACAAAAAGTTCATGCCGACCAATCTTTATCGGCCCCCTGATTACCAGCTTACCACCCTTTGAACTGTAACCGATGTCCGACCCGTCCAGTTCCACCCGTTCAAATTGCATGCGCTGCGCATCCAGATAAATGCTATCCATAAATTCTGTTGTGGTGAATTCATAGCGGACTTCTCCGGATACAGTCCTGGTAAATGGATCCGGTGCAACGGTAATATGGGCCCTGACAAAATCCGGTCCGGGATTTTGGGCGTGAAGGGACATCAAAAGAAAGCACCCCCAAAATGCCAATTTCCAGGGATTCACAATAATTGGTAGGTCGTTGTTTGACATCTTTCAAATTTAGTGTTTTACCGGGTTGCAGTTCCATTTGGATCGCTGTAAATTAGATCGATGCAACCCGACAAACTTTACACACCATTAACCTACCTTAAAGGAGTGGGGCCCAGGCGGGCCAGTCTTCTAGGTCGTGAACTGGGTATTGAGACCTATCAGGACTTGCTTTTTCACTTCCCCAACCGCTACATCGACAAAACGAGATTTTATAAGATCTCGGAGCTTGAGCGGAGTCAATCGGATGTTCAGATCATCGGCAGGATTGTCCATATGAAAACGGTAGCCCAAAAGAGGGGAAAACGCCTGGTGGCGACCTTTGTGGATGAAAGTGGTGAAATGGAGCTCGTTTGGTTTCGTGGCCAGCGGTGGTTCCAGGAGCGTTTGAAGCTCAATGAGCCTTATGTGATCTTCGGAAAGGCCAACTGGTTTAACGGAAAGTATTCCATGCCACACCCCGAAATGGAATTGCTAAGCAAGTTCCGGCAGCAGAAGCGCATTAAGATGCAGCCTGTCTATCCCTCCACGGAGAAACTGGGTCAGAATGGGATTACCAACCGCTTGATCTCCCAATGGATACAGCAGGTACTGGAAATCACCAGCAGTTGCTTCAGCGAAACCATGCCGCCTGAGGTATGCAACGAATTGCAGCTGGTCGATAAACAAAGTGCTTTACAGCAGATCCACTTTCCGGATTCACAGAATGCACTTGCCCGTGCGCTGTTCCGCCTTAAATTCGAAGAGCTCTTGCTCAGCAAAAAAATGCATCGTAAAAGCCGTATCAAAGGATTCGTCTTTGAAGAAGTCGGGGAAAACTTTAATTCATTTTATAAACAACACCTTCCATTTGAACTGACTTCGGCCCAGAAAAGGGTACTGAAAGAGATCAGGGCTGATCTCGGAAGCAATGCACAAATGAACCGGCTTCTGCAGGGCGATGTCGGATCTGGCAAGACCATGGTTGCCGTGATGACCATGCTTTTAGCACTGGATAATGGATATCAGGCCTGTCTTGTAGCCCCAACTGAAATTCTAGCCCAACAACACTATAACTCTGTCCATGCACTCCTGCAGCCAATGGGGATTGAAGTAGGGTTGTTGACCGGATCCGTAAAAGCCCGGGATCGCAAACCTATTCACGAGGGTTTGCGTTCAGGACACCTGTCTATTCTTGTAGGCACCCATGCCATTCTGGAAGAACAGGTCCGTTTTGCCAACCTCGGCCTTGCCATCATAGATGAGCAACATCGCTTTGGGGTGGCCCAGCGTGCCCGGATGTGGACAAAAAACCAAACTCCACCCCATATTCTGGTCATGACGGCCACTCCCATACCCAGAACGCTGGCCATGAGCCTTTATGGGGATCTGGATATCAGTGTGATCGACGAATTACCCCCGGGGCGCAAACCTGTCCGGACAGTCCACAGGCGTGATTCCGACCGGTTACGGGTATTTGGTTTTCTAAGGGAGCAAATAGCGCTGGGCCGACAGGTATATGTCGTTTATCCCCTCATACAGGAATCTGAGGTGCTCGATTATAAGGATCTCATGGATGGGTATGAGAGCATTACCCGTGAATTTCCCCCTCCGGAATACCAGGTTTCAATTGTTCATGGCAAAATGAAACCCCAGGACAAGGAAATAGAAATGCAGCGCTTCGCCGAGGGGAAAACCCAGATCATGGTAGCCACAACAGTAATTGAAGTAGGTGTCAACGTGCCCAATGCCTCAGTGATGGTTATTGAAAGTGCTGAGCGATTCGGGTTGTCACAACTGCATCAGCTTCGCGGACGTGTTGGCCGGGGAGCAGAACAAAGTTTCTGTATACTGATCAGTGGTTCCAAGCTTTCAGAAGACGCCCAGACCAGGCTTCAGACAATGGTTCACACCAATGACGGGTTTGAAATCGCCGAAACAGACCTAAAACTCAGGGGACCGGGAAATCTCATGGGTACACAGCAAAGCGGACTGTTGACCTTGAAGATCGCCGATGTAGTTAAGGACCGGGACATCCTCAAGGCAGCCAGGCATTATGCCGCCCTGCTGCTTAAACAAGATCCCATGATCGGGAGGGAAGAACATCGGATGGTACGTGAGAATATGCAGCGAATGGACGTCTTCAAAAATATATGGGATCATATCAGCTAAGGCTCTATTACCGGGGGTTTTCACCAGGCAAGACCTTTGCGAAGATTTGAAATTCATGGCATCTCACGGCCTCTTTGAATCGGTCCCATTGAAA
>JARRLI010000267.1:3161-5921 GCA_037387145.1 Robiginitalea sp.
GTCACGGAGAGGTGGAAAATCCTTTTGGACATCGTAATTTGAAATTCAGCTCCTTTCAGTCGATCCTCAACATTTGTAGTTTTACCGGTCGTAATTTGAATTTTATAAAGATTGCATATCATGCATAAAACCCTTTTTGACAAAGTATGGGATTCGCATGTGGTACGTTCGGTTGAAAAAGGACCGGATGTGCTTTTCATCGACAGGCATTTAGTCCATGAGGTTACCAGCCCGGTTGCCTTCCTGGGATTGAAGCAGCGTCAAATTCCCGTACTTTATCCAAACCGCACTTTCGCCACGGCCGATCACAACACCCCCACCCGTAACCAACATCTTCCGGTATCCGACCCGCTGTCGGCAAACCAGCTCAAGGCCCTCGAGGAAAATGCTCAAAATCATGGGATACCCTATTGGGGACTTGGCCATGAAAAAAATGGTATTGTACATGTTATCGGCCCTGAGAATGGCATTACCCTTCCGGGGGCTACTATCGTTTGTGGGGATTCCCATACTTCTACCCATGGGGCTTTTGGTGCCATTGCTTTCGGAATTGGCACTTCCGAGGTGGAGATGGTCCTGGCATCCCAGTGTATCATGCAACCCAAACCAAAAAGGATGCGTATCACAATAAATGGAAGCCTTGCCGCTGCGGTAACCCCTAAGGATGTAGCCCTGTACATTATTTCTCAACTATCGACCTCCGGGGCCACGGGCTATTTTGTTGAATATGCGGGCCCTGTCTTTAAGGATATGACGATGGAAGGACGGATGACTGTATGCAACCTTAGCATTGAAATGGGTGCCCGCGGAGGTATGATCGCACCCGATGAAAAAACCTTTGATTATATCAGGGGTCGTGAATTTACGCCCAAAGGGGATGACTGGGATCGAAGCATGCAATACTGGGAGACCCTTTATTCAGACCCTGAGGCGGTATTCGACAGGGAAATCACCTTCGAAGGACAGGATATCGAACCCATGATTACCTACGGTACAAACCCTGGCATGGGTATGGGAATAAGCGGTTCTATTCCGCAGGCTGAACAGGTAGAGGGTGGATCATCCACCTATAAAAAATCCCTCGAATACATGGATTTCCATGAGGGGGAATCCATGCTCGGTAAAAAGATTGACTTTGTATTCCTAGGGAGTTGCACCAATGGAAGAATTGAGGATTTCAGGGCGTTTTCAAGTCTTGTCAAAGGGCGTAAAAAGGCCCCGCATGTAACGGCCTGGCTGGTACCGGGGTCCCACAAGGTGGAAGCCGCTATACGGGAAGAAGGCCTGCTGGAAGTCCTGAATAAAGCAGGTTTCGAATTGAGAGAACCCGGGTGTTCAGCCTGCCTCGCCATGAATGATGACAAAATCCCGGCTGGCAAATATGCAGTAAGCACCTCCAATCGCAATTTTGAAGGTCGGCAGGGACCTGGAGCCCGAACACTTCTGGCAAGCCCTCTGGTAGCTGCTGCTTCTGCTGTAACAGGTTTTGTTACAGATCCTCGTACACTTTTAAATGAGGTATTGGTTTAACTAAAATGAATGCAAATGGCATACGATAAATTCGAAATACTTGAAAGCACCGCGGTCCCGCTGCCCATCGAAAATGTAGATACCGACCAGATAATTCCTGCGCGCTTTTTGAAGGCAACAGAACGAAAGGGCTTTGGGGAAAATTTATTCAGGGACTGGCGATACAACCCGGATGATACACCCAAGGAACATTTTGTTTTGAACAACCCCTTGTATGGGGGTAAGATATTGGTTGGGGGAAAAAACTTCGGTTCGGGATCTTCCAGGGAGCACGCTGCCTGGGCTGTCTATGATTATGGGTTCCGATGTGTGGTTTCCAGCTTTTTTGCAGATATCTTCCGCAATAACTGCCTCAATGTAGGAGTACTTCCGGTGCAGGTAAGTGCGGATTATCTACAACAAATATTCCAGGCTATGGAGAAGAATCCAAAAACCCGATTGCTGGTAGACCTGCCTGCCCAGAGGATCACCATCCTGGAAACGGGGGCATCGGAATCTTTTCAAATCAACGGATACAAAAAACAGAACATGCTTAACGGCTATGATGATATTGACTATCTGGTCAGCATGCAGGAGGAAATCAAGGTATTCGCAAATAGCACTCCACTTTAGTAGCCCGCGTAATTAATCGGAAACCAAAATGACACAGAGACGTATCGAAATCATGGATACCACCCTAAGGGACGGGGAACAAACCTCGGGGGTCTCTTTTACGGCTCCGGAAAAACTCACCCTCGCACGCCTTCTATTGGAGGAATTGAAGGTAGATCGAATAGAAGTAGCTTCAGCCCGGGTTTCCGAGGGTGAATTCGAATCTGTAAGGCAGATAACTGAGTGGGCTGCCGAGGCTGGGTACCTCCCTAAGGTAGAGGTGTTGAGCTTTGTGGATGGGGGTTCTTCCCTGAAATGGATTCAAAAAGCAGGAGCCCAAACTCAGAACCTCTTGACCAAAGGGTCTCTTAATCACTTGACCCATCAGCTGGGCAAGACGCCAGAAAATCACTTCAAAGATATAGCCGAAGTGTTCAGGATGGCGCATGATGCTGGAATCCGGTCCAATGTTTACCTGGAAGACTGGAGTAATGGAATGCGGAATTCCAAATCCTACGTATTGGAATTCCTGGATTTTTTGCAGGACCAGCCGGTGGAACGTGTATTGCTGCCCGATACCCTGGGAGTACTAACCCCTTCGGAAACCGGGCGATTCTTAAAGGAAATCGTGGAACGTTT
>JARRLI010000268.1:0-4089 GCA_037387145.1 Robiginitalea sp.
CTTTGCCTACCTGGTAGGTAAAACGCTGGGGCGGCACAAACTTTTTCCCTCCGTATCTCCCAAGAAAACTATAGAAGGTAGTCTCGGAGGGCTGGTATTTACACTCTTGTCCGCATACTTACTGGGACGTTATGTCCCGGTACTGGACACCCAACAATGGCTTGTGCTGGGTTTGGTCTTAGTGGCCATGGGGAGTTTCGGGGATCTTATCGAATCCAAGCTCAAACGGGCAGCGGGTATAAAGGACAGTGGAGCGATCCTGCCCGGGCACGGGGGGATGCTGGACCGGTTGGACAGCCTGGTGTTTGCGGCACCCTTTGCCTATTTAACGTTAATTATTTTCAGTTATGTTTCATAAAGAGGGACAAAACATTATCCTGATTACATTTTTTATCTGTGCGGCCATCGCCCTGTTGGCTCACTTCTATATCAGCCCGGAATGGCTGCGGATCGCTGTACAAATAATATCATTGATCCTGTTGGTGTCTATCCTTCAATTCTTCCGAAATCCAAAGCGGGAAGCCCCAAGGAATTTTGATGAGATCATGGATCCGGCAGATGGAAAGGTAGTAGCCATCGAAGAGGTCGAAGATCCCGAATTCTTTAAAGATAAACGACTGCAGGTATCCATATTTATGTCTCCCATAAACGTACATGTCACCCGCTATCCGGCAAGTGGCAATGTGGTCTACTCTAAATACCACCCGGGAAAGTACCTGGTAGCCTGGCATCCAAAATCCAGCACTGAGAATGAACGTACTACCGTGGTAATTCAGACACCCTTGTTCGGCAAGATTGCCTACCGTCAAATTGCCGGTGCCTTGGCAAGACGCATAATAAATTATGCTGAAGTTGGAGAAGCCGTGCATCAGGGAGAAGATGCGGGATTCATAAAATTTGGTTCCAGAGTGGATTTGTTACTACCTTTAGACTCGGTGGTTACAGTCGAACTCCACCAGAGGGTGGTTGGGGCCAAAACCTGTATAGCCACGCTGGCGAACCAGGATGAAGAATACAGAGCTACATAGTGATTTTCAGGAGGCTGTTGCTTTCATAAACGAATACGACCGCCTGATCCCTGCTGACCTCCTCTTGAAGCTTTACGCCTATTACAAGATCGCAAATCAGAATTTCAACAATCCTGGAAGTAAAACGCCTCTGATCAATGCCTTCAAGGTGAATGCCCTCATACAGGCCAGGGATATCTCACCTGAAGAGGCCATGCAGGAGTATATAGATCTTGTTGAGAAAGTGGTAAAGAATCTTTCCTGAGAATTTTCAGTAGATAAGAGGTGCTTTCTGTGTTTTCGGTTCAAAGTAGCTGAAATACCACCCTCCTATCAGTGTAACCCCAAAATAAAAAGACACCAAGAAGGGACCAGGTGCCCATAGCTGGCCCAGTCCAAACCAGTCACCGGTCAATGCGATAAACGACCATCCGGCCAATGCCCTGGTAGTTTCAATCCAAACAGCGTATTGTTTCCCGTCCATCAAGGTAGTGTAGCCGTAAATCCCTGCAAATACAAAGGCTCCAAAAAGAAGAAGTCCCTCAAAGCCGATCTCCGAATAATTGTAGAACATAAATAACATAAGGGCCAGCGTACTGATCATCTGGAAAATGGCATAAACCATCAACAGTCGGGAAGACGAAGGCTGGTAGCGTTTGAAGTTGTAGACATCACCTATGATTTCCCGCGGGTATTTCGCTGCAACATCAGCGGGACGCCAGCCTGTGGGCATAAACCAGATCCTGAACTTATCCGAGAGTTTTTGGGCACGCCAGGCGTCCTGCATCAACCGCCATAAATGCTGAAAATTTATGTGGATGGGATTCCAGGTCTGTGCCGGTTTCAACACTCCATACTGGGGTGGGACCTGCTCAAGTTCCTCCTGGAAGGTCCCAAAAAGCCGGTCCCAGATGCAAAGGATTTGTCCCAGATTCTTGTCAATATATTCCGGGTTGATAGCATGGTGCACCCGGTGCTGGGAAGGGGTCACGATGATATACTCAAGCCACCCCATCTTACCGATGTGCTGGGTGTGGTACCAGAACTGACCAAAGAGGTGGATCGGAGCCAATATGGCAATTACCTGTGTCGGCACCCCCATGATAGCAGCAGGGAGTAGCATCAGCGGAAAATAGCCGATCAGGTTTGAGATGGATTGCCTGAGCGCACAGGCGAGGTTGAATTCCTCACTGCTGTGGTGAATCACATGTTGGTTCCAAAACACATTTACATGGTGGCTGAGGCGATGGTTCCAGTATCCTGCAAAATCGATGGCCAAAAAAGCGATCAGCCAGACGAGCCAGGTGGCACTGACCTCCGTAAGGGCAAGGTGTTCCAGCAGGAAGGGATAGCTGACAAGGATGACCCCCAGGCCCAGGGAATCCTTAACGATATTGGTAAGTCCGGAACTAATGGAGCTCACCGTATCCATAACCTTGTACTTTTGCTGTTTTACCAGATGTCCGTACACGATTTCCACCAGCATAAGTATCATGAAGAAAGGAATAGCATATAATAAGGCTGTGGCATAGGTTTCCATTCACGGCGCATTTTTATCAAAAATAAGAAAAGTACAGAATTCAGACATAGGGGGTTGGCTGACTTGATAACAAAAGGGGCACTCCCCACTCACATTTATTATATCAGCTGGCTCACCTTTCTTCCTGCACCAGCATAGCGGCTATTTTTCAGGTCTCTTAAAGAGGCATAATCGCTTTAAATTGTACGTATTTTAATCTTACTACACTCACCAAAAATACGTTCAGATGAGATCGAAAAACTACCTGACAATAATTGCCATGTTATTGGGCATTATCGTCTACTCCCAACATTCTCCTGGCTTGCCCACACCCAACGCAGATGACCTGCCACAAAAGAAAACCGACCATTACTCCCCGTACGCCGGACGAAACTTCCCTACAAGTGTATACTGGGGGGATACCCACCTGCATACAGGCATGTCCATGGATGCCGGCGCATTTGGAGCGAGGTTAAAACCCGACGATGCCTTCCGGTTTGCTTCTGGTGAGCAACTCACCTCTTCTACAGGACTTGAGGTAAAACTATCACGGCCCCTGGATTTTCTGGTAGTGGCTGACCACTCTGACAATATGGGATTCTTTCCAAGACTTTATGAAGGTGATCCGGATATGCTCAAGGACCCGACGGGAAAGCGCTGGTACGACATGGTTCGAAAAGGCGGACAGGAAGGTGTAAAGGTGGCTGTCGAGGTCATTGAAGGCTTCTCTCAGGGCACTTTTCCCAAAGCCCTTGAAACGCGGCCCGGGGATCCGGCATACCAATCTGCGTGGGAACTCACCATGGATGCTGCCGAAAAACATAACAATCCTGGCACCTTTACAGCTTTTATTGGGTACGAATGGACTTCAAATACGGGAGGTAATAATCTACACCGCGTTGTAATTTATCGCGATGACAAGGATAAGGCAAGCATGTCCCTTCCCTACACTACACTTAGGCCACAGGGCAGTGACAATCCGGTTGATTTGTGGAAATGGATGGCGGCCTATGAGGACAAGTCCGGCGGAAATGTACTGGCTATAGCCCACAATGGAAACCTTAGCAACGGGATCATGTTCCCGGTTGTGGATTCGTTCTCAGGCAAGGAAATAGACAAAGCTTATGCGGACACCCGCATAAAATGGGAACCGCTCTATGAAGCAACCCAAATAAAAGGAGACGGCGAAACACACCCTTTTCTCTCACCGAACGATGAATTCGCAGACTACGAAACCTGGGATCAGGGAAATCTTGACCTGACTGTGATCAAGGAAGATAATATGTTGCAGTACGAGTATGCCAGGACAGGACTGCAAACCGGGTTACAGCTGGAGCAAAAGCTTGGGACCAACCCTTACAAATTCGGAATGATCGGTTCTACAGACAGCCACACAGGCCTGGCAACCACTCAGGAAGATAATTTCTTCGGGAAACATTCCGGTACCGAGCCCGGTCCTAAAAGGTACCAACACCCCATGGCCAAAACTGCGAATGGAACGTATGAAAGCTGGGACATGGTGGCATCCGGACTGGCAGGGGTCTGGGCCCGGGAAAATACGCG